>CAURMS010000116.1:0-4851 GCA_963526085.1 uncultured Campylobacter sp.
GTCCATATCATCTAGTAAAGACTCATCGCCCAAAGCGCTATTTTTGACCCGCACCTCTTGCTCGTCTGGCTCGTCGGATTTCATATCGATATCAGCAAAGATATCATCTTGCTCGCTAGCCTCTTCTATCACAAATTTATCGTCATCTTCCGCTTGTTCAAGGCTTTGCAAAGCTTCAGGCTCGTCCTCACCATACATATAGACAAACTCATCCCCAACAAGATCGTCCGCTCTTTAAAAATTATCAACCAAAGGAACGTAGACAGTATCTAAATATTCAGATAGTTCGTCCATCTTGTCTATTTCGTCGATTTGATGTTTAATATCCTCGATACTACCGTCAAAATCAAGCTCAAATTTATCTTGAGCCTCTTTGAGATCGTCTTCGCCGTCCACGGCAACAAGCTCCGTTGCGCCGAGTTCAGGCTCGTCCGCCGTTTTAAATTTGATATCCATAAGCTCATCCGGCATATCCAAATCCGCGGAAAGCTCGTCAAATTTATCGTCTTTTGCGGCAATTTCAAACTCCGTCGGCTCATCGTCCGCGTCGTCTAAATCCAGCTCATCACCTTCGAGCTTCTCGCTTAGCTCATCCATATCGTCGATTGCTTTTACAATCTCGTTTAGCTCGTCAAAGGCGCCATCTTTGACTGGTGCCCCTTGCAAATCATCCTCAAACTCGTCATCTAACTTAAACTCGCTTACGTCCGCCTCCATCAGCTCGTCTTCAAAGACATCCTCAGTCGGATCATCTATAAACTCAAATCCCTCGACCGACACTTCCGCGGTTTCATTATTATTTGTCGCAGCAGGCTGCTCGGCACTCTTTGTTTTGCTCGCCAGATCCTCCACGATAGTGATAAATTCCGTCGGTAAAAACGGCTTTGGCAGTATCCTGTCGGCATATTCAAAGGTCGGAGAATTTTTAGAGGAAAGGTATAAAATTTTATTTGCGAATTCTTTTAGGTTCATCTCTTTTGCGTCGATATCGCTATCCAAGATAAGCATGTCAAAAACGCCGCTAAGCTCGCCTACATCGCCGATCTCAACGTATTCGTAACCCATTTTGCTAAGAGCCAGCGTCGCCAAACGCGATACAGCGGGATTGGCGTTTACAAGAACGATTTTCACGAATTCTCCTTTTTATACCTAAAAAACGTATTTTAAAACATTTTCCATTACTTCAAGCTTAGTTTTAGAAAAATAGCGACGGAAGATCGTTGATAACGCGAAGCACGAGCTGCCTAAAAAGCTCCATCATACCCGCTAGTATCGCGATCAGCACGGCAAAGCCAATCGTGATCTTGATCGGGTAGCCAACGACCAGTAGGTTAAACTGCGGCATCGTCTTCATTAACATACCGAAAATCAAATCCGAAAGCAGCGAAAGCGCCAAAATCGGGAAGGAAATGATAAAGCCAAAAGTGAACAAATTTATCATAGATTTTGAGGCGTATTGCACGATATCTGGACTCGGGTAAAAGCCGCCTAACGGAACGTGCGTAAGCGAATTTGAGATAAAAAGCAGGATAAGATGATGCCCGTCAAAGGCCAAAAAAGTCATGAGCGCGAGGAAATTTATGATATTTGAGATCACTGGCGAACTAAGGCCGGTCTGCGGATCAAGCACCGAAGCCATCGAAAAACCCATGATCATCGAAATCTGCTCGCCTGCTAGCTGCAAACTGGCAAAAACGATGTGAAGTAGCAGTCCTGCGCAAACTCCCAGCGCCGCCTCGCTCACGATTTCTACGGCCAGATAGTAAATCTCGCCGCTTTTGATGCTGGCAAGCGGAAATAAAAATAGCGTTAACAGAAACGAAAATGCGGTCTTGACGCTCATAGGGATCTGCTCGTGCCCGTAAAACGGGAAAAATAGCATCAGCCCGCCGATACGCGCAAACAACAGCATGAAGGTGATGACGCGCTCGGGCGCAAAAAAATCGACTAGCTCCACCTGACTCTTTCGTTTTAAATTTAAATGCCGTTATTTTAGGGTTAAATCCTTGAAAATTCGGTAAATTTAAAAGCCAAATGAAAATGTGCAGAAATTTGGGTGTGGTCAAGGGGCGCAAAACACCGCTTTGTCTGCCAAATTTTATTCGTGCCGTTGTTGCTTTTTAAATTTAAGAGGTTTAAATTTGGCGGTCGCTTTTAGCTTTTGTTTTGGGTTAAATTTTAGCTTGTCGTGCGGTAAATTTAAAAAATCGCTACGCTTTATAAAATACGGCTACAAGACCAAATTTGATCATAAATTTTGTTCGTTCAGAAGTGGTCGCTTTAGGCGGTTTGCAATAAATTTAAACTTAAAAAATAGCTCACAAATTTGAGCTTAAATTTTAAACGGTAAATTTAGAACTCGTTGCCCATAAAAATATTCAAATAACTTCAGGAGAAATTAAAGAAAATTTTTTATCTTCGAGGCGATAAACCTCGTCACATCTTTGCGCAAGCTCGTTGTCGTGCGTGACTAAAACCAGCGCCGCATCGTTTGCCTTGATGTAGTTAAACAGCGTTTGCATCACTTCATTTGCGGTCTGTTTGTCCAGATTTCCCGTCGGTTCGTCGGCAAATATCACGCGCGGCTTTTTGCAAAGTACTCTAGCGATTGAAACGCGCTGCTGCTGCCCGCCGCTTAGCTCGCCTACTTTTTGATTCATTACGCCGTCTATTTTTAAATTTGACAAAATTTCATCGTCGATCTTTTGTGCGGATAAAACGGAGGCTAGTTCTATATTTTCGTGCGCGCTAAAGCCTTTAAAAAGATAGTGCGCCTGAAAAATAATACCAAAATCAAATCTGCGAATGCGTAAAAGCTCGTTTGCCGATAAGTCGTAAAGCGACTTGTCACCGTAGATAACTTCGCCGTTTTTTGGTCGCAAAAGAGTGGAAAGTATGTGGAGTATGGTTGATTTGCCGCAGCCGCTAACGCCCGTTATAGCGCAGCTACCACCGACATTTACGCTTAAATTTACATTCTTAAAGAGCGTATAATCATACGCAAAGCCTAGATTTACGCCCTTTAAGATTTCCATTAAATTTTAGCCTATTTGCGCCGCAACCTCGGCCGCAAAGTCTTCGTTTTTCTTCTCTAAGCCTTCGCCAAGCTCGAAGCGAACATATTTTACTACCTCGATCTTACCTCCTAGCTCTTTGCTTTTCTCATCGACGACTTGCTCGATAGTTTTTTTATCGTCCATTACGTAAAACTGTCCAAGCAGCGTAAGGCGCTGATCTAAAACGGTGTTGTCGGCATAAAATCTCTCGATCTTGCCAGGGATGATCTTATCCCAAATTTTCTCAGGTTTGCCTTCAGCCTTTAGCTCTTCTTCGATCGCTTTTGTTGCCTTAGCAAGCTCGGCATCGCCTATTTGGCAGCGACTTGCATACTCAGGGATGTGGTGAAGCGGCTTGCCTAGGCGTTTTAGCTCTTCATTGTCTTTTTCAAGCTCGGCGCGAAGCGCAATAAATTCCTTCTCGACAAAATCTTTATCAAGGTCTTTATAGCTTATTACGCTTGGTTTCATAGCGGCTGCGTGCATGCATAAATTTCTTGCAAATTCAGCTGCTTTGTTAGCGATTTCTGCGCTTTCGCAAGCTAGACCGATTAATACGCCTACGCGGCCGTTTGAGTGCACATAGCCGTTTACTACGCCTTTGTCGTCAGCTTTTATAGTCTCAAAGCGGCGAACGACCAAATTTTCGCCGATAGTAGCGATCTGGGTTTTAAAATAATCTTCAAATTTAACGCCGTTGATAACGCTTGCATTTAGACTCTCGACGTCTTTTATCAAATTTGTCTGAATGTGCGCCGTAGCGTCTTTGGTCAAATTTTGAAACTGAGCGTTTTTAGCGACAAAGTCGGTCTCTGAGTTTATCTCACTGATAGTTGCGGTTTTGCAGTGATCGCAAACAACAACACTCACAAGACCCTCGCTAGCTAGGCGGTCAGCCTTTTTAGCGGCTTGCCCTAGACCTTTTTCGCGCAATATATCAACGGCTTTTTCCATGTCGCCGTTAGCTTCGGCTAGCGCCTTTTTGCAGTCCATCATTCCGGCTCCGGTTGATTCGCGGAGCTCTTTTACCATTTGTGCGCTGATTTCCATTACTCTTCGTCCTCGCTGAAGTCCTCAGAAAAGTCTTCGTTAACAGCCTCGTTTACGACTGCGTCTTTTTCGGCTTGGCTTACAGCTTCTTTGCCTTCTTCTTGCTCGCCGCCGTCTTTTTCAAGCTGAGAGCGTCCCTCGATGATAGCCTCGGCCATCTCTTGGCAGAAAAGCTGAACAGAGCGGATCGCGTCGTCGTTGCCAGGGATTGGGAAGTCGATAACGTCAGGATCGCAGTTTGTGTCGATCGGAGCTACGACAGGGATTTTTAGACGGTTAGCCTCTTGGACGGCGATTTTTTCTTTTACCGTGTCGATGACGAAAATCATATCAGGCACGGTTTTTAGGTTTCTGATACCGCCTAGAGACGCTAGAAGCTTCTCTTTTTTGCGGCGAAGCATTAGAGCTTCTTTTTTAGTTAGTAAATTTATAGAACCGTCTTCTTCCATAGCCTCGATTACTTCTAGCTTGCGGATAGATTGGCGGATAGTGCCGAAGTTTGTCATCATGCCGCCTAGCCAGCGGTGATTTACGTACGGCATGCCGCATTTTTCAGCATACTCTTTTAGAGTTGCGCCGGCTTGCTTTTTAGTGCCTACGAAAAGTATAGTTTTACCCTCTGCTGCCGCGTCGCGAACGACATTATAAGTGTAGCGAAAGTAGCGGATAGTTTTTTGTAGATCTATGATATAGATACCTTTTCTCTCGCCGAAAATGAATTTTTTCATCTTCGGATTCCATCTGC
>CAURMS010000117.1:0-4832 GCA_963526085.1 uncultured Campylobacter sp.
GCTTATTTTGGGGAGGATTATGTAGCACCCAAAGAGGTGAAGGGTGAAGATAAAGCGGATAAAAACGCGACTAAGTAAATTAACTCTAAAATTTAAGATAGTCTGTATAAAATCAGACTATCTTCTTAAAATATAATAAAAAATTTAAAATAACTTAATACAATTATCTCAAAATTAAGTTTGATTTACGCGATACTGCAGTACAATTTCCAATATAAAGTCAAATTTTTATTAAATACTTATGTATATATAAAATTTGTAATTTAATATCTAAATTTCAAGAAGAGAATCATGGCAAAAAGTAACGTTTCAAGACGCGATATGCTCAAAATGAGCTTAGCAGGTGCCGGTGCTCTTGCGCTAGGAGCGGTAAATGCAGAAGCCGCAGTAAGCGCAAAAGACGTAAAATTTGACGAGGAGTGGGATGTCGTCATCATCGGCAGCGGCTTTGCGGGTCTTGCAGCGGGCATCAAAGCGAGCGAACGCGGAAACAAGGTGCTAATCCTAGAAAAAATGGGTCGCGTTGGCGGCAACAGCGTCGTAAACGGCGGAATTTTTGCAGTTCCTGGCAGCGAACTACAAAAGAAAAACGGCGTCAAAGACTCAAAAGAAATTTTTATCGCCGACTGCGTCAAAGCGGGACTTGGACTAAATCACGTCGAGCTGCTTGAGGTGCTAGCCGACCGCGCCGTCGATACGTTTAACTTCACCGTAAAACACGGCGCAAAATACCTAGACAAGCTCATCCTAGAGGGCGGTCATAGCGTGCCTAGAACATACTACACCGAAAACACCAGCGGCTCTGGCATCGTGCAGCCTCTCGTAGAGTCCTTTAAAAAATCAGAAGGTTGCGAGCTACGTACTCGAACGAAATTTGACGACTTCGTAACAGACGAAAGCGGTCGCGTCGTCGGCGTAACCGTGAGAGAAAATTATAAATTCGACAAAGATCTCTTTAGCGATGACCGAGAAAACAAAGGCGGTGACAAGAAAATCATCAAAGCTAAAAAAGGCGTCATACTCGCAAGCGGCGGCTTTTGCAGCGATAAATTCTTTAGAAAGCTCCAAGATCCTCGCGCGGTACCGGAATTTGACACTACAAACCACCCGGGAGCAACTGCAGGCGCGCTCATTTCGGCATTTAAGGTGGGCGCGCTACCGGTGCAGATCGGCTGGATCCAATACATCCCTTATAAATGCCCAGACGAAAAAGGCAACGGTATCACGAGCAAATTTGCCGCGCAAGCTAGCTTCCGATACGGATTTTCCGTCGATCCAAAAACCGGCAAACGCTATATGAACGAGCTAGCCGACCGCAAAATCAGAGCCGACGCGATGTTCAAAATCATCGACGCCAAAGCAAACAGCTACCCGATCAACCTCTGCGACTCCGTAGCTGCGGCAAAACTAGTGCCGAGCGACCTCGAAAATCCTATGAACAACGGCGTCATCAAAAAATTCGACACGCTTGAGGAGCTAGCGGCGTTTTATAAAATGCCTGCGGGCGAGCTAACCAAGACCGCCGAGCGCTACAACGGCTTTGTGGCATCGGGCGTCGACGAGGACTTTGGTAAACCGATGAAACTAACCGACGGCATCACAGTCTCAAAACCGCCGTTCTACGCTATGCGCGGTACTCCGAAACTGCACCACACCATGGGCGGCGTAAAGATCAACACCAAAGCGCAAGTCCTAAATATCGACGACGAGCCGATCGCCGGACTATATGCCGCGGGCGAGGTTACAGGCGGTACGCACGGAGCTAGCAGGCTAGGTAGCTGCGCGATACTAGACTGCCTAACGTTTGGTATGATAGCGGGAGAAAATATTTAATTTCTAGTTTAACACGGGGGGGGCTTTGCTCCCCTTTTCGCTGACAAACCCGCCTGCTTGAGGTTTCGCGCCAAAGACCAAAATTCACAAATTTACTCTAGTGCCCTTATATAAGCGCACTTATTTTAAAAGTATTTTCTCTGCTTAAATTTAATAACCATTTAAAACAAATTTATGTATATTTTCTCTTTTATGTGTCATCAAATTTGAGCATCAAATTTTGCAAATTTAAAGCCAAAACCGCCGAAAGAGAGAAAAATGGATAGAAATTTTAATAAAGCAAGAACCCAAGGCATCCTCGGCGCAGTTTGTATCCTGTGTGCGAGCGCGAGTTTTCTAGTGAGTGATCAGAGCCTGTTTTGGATCGTTCGCACGCTAGCGTGGCTGTTTGCGCTGACGTTTTTCCACTATGCGCTCATCCGTGCGCAGGAGCTATCAAACACAAACGTCTTTACTATCTTTAAATACGCTTACAACGGCTTTTTAGCAGTGATCCTCTGCACGGTCGCGCTCTACGTTTTTGATAAAAATTATCTCGACCTCATCTCCCGCGTCATCATCCCGCTTGCAGTATTTGCTGTCTCTATCGCATGGGTCGTCATAAATCTCAAACTCGCAAAAGCCTCGAGCTGCGCGCTTTTTAGCGTTTATGCGTGGATGCTTGCCGCTAGTATGGGCGCAAACTTTATTTATGGCATGCTAGAGGTACTCTCGCCAACCATCATCGCTCCCGCCGTCAAATTTGCACCTCTAATAAACGCACTCTTTGATCTAGCAACCTCGGGCGTATTGCTCGCGGCATGGATCAGTGTAGAAAATTTCTCAAACGAGCAAAATGAAATCGAGATAAATTTGACCAACCAGCGCGGCGATAGGCTAAATTTAAACGCCCAAAACGCAAGCGAGCCGAATTTTAGAACTCAAGACGAGCGAATGACGGAACTCAAATTTGACACCGATCAAAATCAAACAAATAAAATTCCACCCCAAAAAGAAAACGCGCAAAAAAGTTCTTACGAACAAGAAACGCTAAAAATAGCCAAAAAGCAGGGTATCATCTCGTGCCAGCTTATGCTAGCGACCGTTGCCGTATCGTTTTTTGCCAAGCTTTATCTGATATTTACGCGGCCGCACGGCGAGTCGCAAGAGCAGCTGATAAAACTGCTTGAAGGCTCGGTAAACATCGTGCTTTTTCTTGCCGCAGCCGTTTATATGTGGTACGCGCTTAAAAAACTAGAGGAAATTTACGACGCCGACGCGCTTAGCATCTATAAACAGATGATTTTTGTATCTATCGTATTTGCGGCAGTTGGTATAGCGTTTGGCTTTATACGCGGTATAGAGGACCGACCTGCCACGGCTGGTACTGGGTTGGCGAGACTGTTTATACTGGCTATCGCCGTCTATCTTGCCGTCCTTTGGGCTAAGTTAAATTTCAGCCTTGCAAAGATTACGGAAAACGATCTTTTTAAGACCTACGTATTTTTCGCTATCGCTAGCTTTATTATAGCCTTTGCGCTACAGATAATGCTATCCATATATTTTAGGCGGTCTTTTCCGTACTGCTTGCAGCGCTAGCCATCGCGGCACTCTACGTACTGCCGACTGCGTTTTATCTATACGCTTGGACTATGATAAAGGATGAATGAGTTAAGAAAAAACGAACAAGATTTGACCGAAAACAGAGCCCAAACCGTAAAAAACGCAAGAAATTTCGGCTTTTTAGCGGCTCTTTGCATGTCGCTTACGATTTTGTCGTTTTACATTGTAGCTTTTTCGCCGCAGTTTCAGAACAAAAACCATTGGGTGCTCGCATCCATAGGCGCACTCATTTGTTTTTATGTGGCTTTTAAAGCACTTCAGCCTCTATGCGAGATAAATCTTGTGCGGCCGTTTCATGCGAGTTGGGCTTTTGGGATTGCCATGCTGACAGCGGTATCTTTAAAGGAAAGATTTTATAGCGCCGAGTTTATGCTTATGTTTTTTACATTATTTACTTTGTCGGCGATTTCTTGGGCGATTTTAAATTTTAGGTTGGCACGCGTCACGCAAAATCCGCTGTTTAAAATTTATGCCTATATGTTTATACTCTCGGCTTTATCCGGCTGCATTGCAGTTTTTGCAAAAGCGCAAATCGGTAGCGCGCTCCACTGGATCAATATCTTGATAACGGCGACGGCTCAAGCTTTGCTCGTTGGCGCATGGTACGGCGTGGATGACGCGGGGGATGTTTAAATTTGACTGTAAAATGCGCGAGTAACGGCTCTGCGCGGTTTAAATTTGATCTGCCTATTGGCGATGAAATTTGGCAAATTTGAGTTAAATTTTCATCCTGCTCGGCTTTGTTAAATTTACAAGAGCGGCTAGTAAATTTAAACGGATAAGCACCGATTTTACCGCCGTTCGCATCAAAAAGGCGCGGGTTTTACCGCCCTCGTGTAAATTTAACGGCCGAGTCAAATTTGGCAAATTTGGACAAATTCTCGCGAGACTATTTTCCCGCACCGCGCGTCAAATTTGACCCAAAACCGCCCTATCCGTTCATTTTAGATAGCTTCTCGTTTTTGAGATTTGCCTCCATCTGGCGGATCTCCTCCTCGCCGCTCCTTACGATACCTTCGTCGCACTCGAAGTTTTTGGCGTCTATTTTTTTAGGGTATTTTACGTTTGCTAGGATGTACCTAAAAAGGTTGATGCGAGCCTGCTTTTTGCTATCTGAGACGATGATCGTCCACGGGCAAAACGGCGTGTTGGAGGCCAGTAGCATCGAGTATTTGGCGATGGTGTACTGATCCCAGAGCTCCTGGCTTTTCTCATCCACTGGGGAGATTTTAAACTGCTTTAGCGGGTCGGTTAGGCGCTCTTTGAAGCGCTTTTTTTGCTCTTCTTTCGAGACCGAGAGGTAAAATTTAAAGAAAATAATGCCAGAGTTTTTGATCATCTCCTCAAATTTAGGCACCTCGCGCAAAAACTCCTTGTGCTCCTCCTGCGTGCAAAAG
>CAURMS010000118.1:0-4828 GCA_963526085.1 uncultured Campylobacter sp.
CTGCCGACGGCGTAACGCTAGGCATTTCAAACGCCTGGATAGGCTTTTTCTCGACCATTACGTTTTTCGTTCTGCTTTTTGTCGTTTTACCTATCATAACGACTCTTGAGAAAAAAGGAGCGGTAAAATGAGAGAGTTAAAAATTTTCATAATCGTAGTTATTTTAACCGGCGTAACATACTGGGGTATCGAGCCTTACGCGCATAACGTCATGCATCCGCACGTCGGCGTGGCCGATTACGACTTTGGCGCCGAGGATATAAATCAAGCTAAATCCGTAGTAGAAGCTAGACAAAAAGCCCTTGATGCGACAAAAGCCCTGAATGACGAGAAAAAAGTCGCCGGAGCACAAAAAGATCTCGAAGAGGCACAAAAATCTCTCGAAGACTACACTGCGTTTTGGAACGATATAAAGGCTATAAATTTAGCCAAAGGCGACGCGACTAAAGGCGCAGAAACCTTTGCAAATGCTGGCTGTGCCGGCTGTCACGGAGTCGAAGCTGCGGGCATGCCTACAGCTATGAGCGCTGCTGAACTTAGCGAAGCTCACGGCGTCGTACCGCCCGATCTTAGCAGCGCGGGAGCGATATACGACGAGCATTTCTTGGCAGCCCTTATCAAAGATCCGACCAAGGCGCTAAAACTAACGCATAAATTTAACGACGAAACTCCGTATCCGATGCCTGCCTTTTTCGGGGCCGGCGGAGAGGATCCTAACGCCGAGATAGCTGATATGGTCGCATATCTAAAGTCTATCGCGCCTAAAGAAATCAGCGACGAACAGGTATTTCGCGACGCATGTCAAAGATGCCACGGCATGAAGTACGAAAACAAATACACGCTAAGCAACCGTGTAAATTTAGCCGCGTATATGGGCTCAAACCCGCCTGATTTATCGATGATGATCCGCTCAAAAGGCGATGATTATCTGCATAAATTTATAAACGATACGCAAAAGATGCTACCCGGCACAGCGATGCCTCGCGTAGGCCTAAATAAAGCTAGCGAGGACAAAGTCGTAGCCTATATGCAAAAAGCCGGCGACGCTAAAAAAGCCGAGCGCGAAAGCCTAGGCATAAACGCGATGATCTACTTCTTGATATTCGGAATATTTGGATGGCTTTGGAAACGCAAAGTCTGGTCTGACCTACACTAAAATTTGAGCCCGACTCCGGGCTCTTTTTAAATTTACCGCTTCGCATCCTTCTTTTTGATTTTTAAATTCGCCCTGTTTTTAACTCGCAAATAGTTTTTACTTGAATCTATTTTATCGCTTACGGTCTAGCTCAAAGCCGAGTTGAGCCGCGCCGCTCGTCTAAATTTAAACATTTTTTAGATTAGTCCGCTAAAATGCGTTAAATTTTAATAAGGAAAAAAGATAAACAAAGCAGAATTTCAAAAGCTAAATTCCAACGAAAAACAAGACGCGATGCTAAAAATATCCGCCGCATATCCGCAATTTAAATTTCTAAATTTAAGCAAATTTACGTGCGGCGAGCATAGCTTTGAGACGGGCATTTTTGATTTTGAGGGGAGCGAGTTCGTTTTTATCCCTGGGGACGAGCCCGAACTTGGCTGGGATGATTTTGCCGTTTTAGATGAAAATTCGGCAAAAGAGATTAAAAAACAATGCGACTTTTGTCCCGAGGATCAAAGCCTGCGCGAATTCGTAGCAGAACAAACCTCGCCGCTTCGCCGCGCCAAAATCCCCGCTATGTTAGCCGAAAGAAAACCCGCCGAACTTAGCTGGTACGAGGTAGATTTAAGCGACGAAAGGCTTAAAATTTACGCAAACGAGATAGAGGATTTTTTGTGCGGTAAAGACAAAGATATTTCTGAAATGACAGTTTGGGGCACGATAAAGTTGGTTCGCGAAGACGGCAAAATTCGCGCGTTTTTGTTTGACGACGTCACGCACGAGGAGCTTGAGGCAAATTTACGCAAGAACGGCTTTAACCTACCCAGCCAGGACGAATGGGAATACCTAGCCGGATGCGGCGCGCGCACGCTTTGGCGTTTTGGCGACGAGCTGGATCCCGACAAGGTAGCGTTACCGCACGTTAATCAGCCCAAAAATCCGGAATTTTCGCTATTTGAGTCGAATTTATTCAGGCTATTCATCGCCTTTGATCCTTACCCGGTCGAGCTTGTAAGCGCGCCGATATACTTTAAAGGCGGCGATGGCGGCAGCGCGTTTTGCGGCGGTGCGTCGCTATTTGAGTGTCTGCTGCCCGTCTCGCCTTTTTACGCTATGAGCGAGGAGATGCGAAATGATTATTTGGAGTTTTTGAACGACGGCGATATCGACAACGCGATTTATAGGCGTATTTTTAGACTTTGAAAAAGACGCTTTAGCCGCTGGCGCGCGCAATTTTAGCACCGATTAAAGATATCTCGCCGTGCGTTTTAGCTTAAACTTAAGTCGCTACTCAAAGGCTTAAGTTAGCCTAGGTACCGAGATTTTGCGAAATATAAATTAAACTCGTACGCTACACCCGCTTTGCAAAACGTTTTTGCGCTAGTTTACGACAACCGCGGAATTAAAATAAGCGCAAAGCGATAAAATCGCCGCAAAAAGCTGAGCTTACTTTCGTTTTTCATTGCTTAAATTCTCGTAGATTTATCCTTAGATGCTAAAATCAGCCACCGTTTTTTCATAAATTTTACCAAAAAGGAAAAATATGGCTAAATTTAAATTTTTTGCAATCCTCGCGGCGTTTTGCCTCGGGTTAAATTTAAGCGCTAGCGAGCTAGAGGGCAGATGGAGCATCGTCTCGGTTACGGCGCAGGGGCAGACGTTTAAAACGGCTGGACAAAAATGCCTCGAAGACTCTTTTATCGAGGCTAGCAGCGATAGCGCGCGCCTAAGCCTAAGTAGCGCGGACGGCAGCTCATGCGAAAAAGCCGAACAAAACTTCGCTCTAAAAAGCCTAGGAGGCGGCAGATACTCGCTTGGCGGCGCAGAGCTGCGGCTAAATAACGGCTCGCTCGAGTACAAACAAGGCACGGGCGGCAATGAAATCGTATTTACCTTTAAAAAAGACGAGGTAAATTTAGCCGGCATCGTAAACGGCGCCGTAAATCAAGCAAGCCTCGGCGGGTCAAATTTAAGCGAGATCGAGGGCAGATGGGAGCTAGTCTCGCTAAAGGCGCAGGGGCAGAGCTTTAAAGTCGCGGGACAAAAGTGCTTCGGCGACTCGTTTTTTGAGATCAGCGGCGATGAAGCGACGGTAGGCATCGTGGGCGCAAATCCGGACGGCTCATGCAACAATAGTGCGGGCAAAAGCGGCTACGAAAATCTAGGCGGCGGCAAATACGCGCTTAGCGCTAAAGGGTTGGGCGAGTTTTGGCTAAAAGACGGCATGCTCGAATACAAACAAGTCGCGGACGGGCAAGAGGTCTTGTTCGTCTTTAAAAAAAGCGCAAAGAGCGCGCAAGCAAAAGCAAACAAATCAAGCTCAAAATCGGGCGAGTCCGCAAAACCCGCAAAGGACTCTAGCGTCAAACATAGTAGCGCCGGGGCGAGCAAAAAAGGCTCGGGGGTATTTGGCGGTACGAAATTTAACATGCTTTTAAATACGAGCGAGGATTATTCCTTTTACCTACGCGACGACGGCACCTACGCTAGCCGCCTAGAAAAGCCCGACTGGCGCACGCGCATCGACGGCACGTATAAGGTCAAAGACGGCATCCTAACGATAACTAGCAACGACAACTACGATACGAGCTACTACTGCGAGAACGACGACTGCACCTTCTTGTGGAACTCCATCGGTACGGGGTATTATATGTTTCAGGCGCAAATTTCAAGCCAAATGCCAAAAGAGTGCTTCTCGTTTCGCATGGCCAGCTCGTCGTCCCTGCACGGCTGGTCGGGCGGCAGCGATACCGTAAGCGTAGGCGTGAGCGGATACTACTGCTTTGACGGCAAAGGGCGCTTTAGCTCGGGCGGATCGTCGTACGCTACGGCAACCTCGGGTACCGGCGGCGGCGGACTTGGCGGGGGTAGCTCAAAATCGCGCAGCGACGAGGGCTCATACACGCTCGATCAAGGCGATCTAACGCTAAAATACGACGACGGTACGGTCGTTCGCCACAGCTTTTTCTACACTCCGCCGCACAGTAAAGACAACAAAGCCATGGCGATAATCGACGGCGAGGTTTATCGGTAGGCTGGCTCTTTTTGGTTAGTAGGATTTTAGCGTTTTAGCCCGTTTTTGATCGGGCTAAGCCTACATACTGCGCCAACCAAATTTGATAGTCTACTCTCGCCCCTCACGACCATCAAATTTGCTTGCCGCTTACCTCAAAACCCATCTTCAAATTTAACGCCGTACATTAATTTCCATCGTCAAATTTTACCCTCGCTCGACCCGCCAAAAATCTCAAATTTAATGCGCTAAATAATATTTTTTCAAATTTCCCTAGCTTTTTACGTCCGATTTTGGATATAATTTCAACCAAAGCAGATCGCAGTTGCGATTTACATTTGCATAAATTTATATTCATTCACGATTTCTGCAAATTTACACAAACTAGAGCTCAAATTTGCGCTCAAATTTGACGAAGTTCCGCGTGTCGGAAAGATTTACTACGGATTAGAGTATGCATTTTATCGGTATCGACATCGGCGGGGCGTCGTCAAAGGTCGCCGTTATGGACGAGTGCGGCAAATTTTGCGAACTGTTTTTGCTGCCTAGCGGCTTTAGCGCGGTCAAGGTCGCGCGGCAGATCAAGCAAAATTTAGAGCAAAAAGGCTACGCTGAGGGCTTCGTGACGGCTACGGGCTACGGACGCGTTAGCGTGGAGTACGCGCAGCTTAGCATGA
>CAURMS010000119.1:0-4828 GCA_963526085.1 uncultured Campylobacter sp.
TACCCCAAGGCCTACGACAGGGTGATAAAAGCCGCCAGAGACGGCGAGAAAATCGATTTTGGAGCGCTAAAATGAAAAGGCAGTTGAGATTCGTCGGAGTGGGTGGTCAGGGCGTGATTTTAGCGGGCGAGATTTTAGCCGCGGCTAAGATCGAGGAGGGCGGATACGGCGTCAAAGCCTCTACCTACACCTCGCAGGTGCGCGGCGGACCGACAAAGGTCGATATCATTTTGAGCGAGCGCGAGATTTTTTATCCGTATGCAAACGAGGGCGAGATCGAGTTTATGCTCGCTACCGCGCAGGTTAGCTTTGAGCAGTTTAAAGACGGCGTAAAAGATGGCGGCATCATCGTCGTGGAGCCAAATTTGGTTCGCGCTAGTGACGAGGATAAAAAGCGCTGGAAAATCTACGAAATCCCGATCATCTCCATAGCCAAAGACGAGGTCGGCAACGTAATAACCCAAAGCGTCGTCGCGCTCGCCGTCGCTGTGCAGATGAGCGGCTGTCTGGATGCCGAGCTAGTTAAACGCGTAATGCTCTCAAAAGTGCCTAAAAAAGTTTACGGCGAAAATGAAAAAGCATATGAGCTTGGAATTAAATATGCCAAAATTTGCATAGAAAACGGCAAATAAAAGAGTAACAAAATAAGATAGATTAAGTATCATTTCGTTATAATTCAGGTATTAATTTATTTGATTTTAAGGAGAACGAAATGAGCGTTGGTATTTTTTACACGACGACAAAGGGGCACACAAAGAGCGCGTGCGAGTATCTAGCGGGCAAAATAGGAGCGCAGCTAATAGACGTAAAGGGCGCTGGGGCGGAGGATTTTGCTAAATTTGACGTCATCATCGCAGCAGCACCTAGCTACGGCGACGGCGAGATACAGTCTGACTGGGCAGAGAAACTACCGCTTTTAAAAGCGGGAAGCAAAGGCAAAAAAGCTGCCATCCTAGCCATCGGAAATCAAGCCAACCACCCGCAGACGCTTTTTAGCGGCGCCGTGGATTTTCTGCCGTATCTAAAAGATGCGCAAATTTTTGGCGCTAGTGACGTGGACGGATATAAATTTAACCACTCCGCATTTTTATTAAACGGCAAATTTATCGGCCTCGCGCTTGACGTTAAAGGCGATGAAAACTACGCAAAACGCATCGACAAATGGGTTGAGGAAAACAAGTCTAATTTTTAATTTATTCTACTTCCTGCCGCTTCGCTAGTTAAATTTGCGGAGCGGACGACCTTTTTCTACTCACGACATTAAATTTATTAGTTAACGGCGACGGCAAAATTTGGCGCTTGCGACAATGACTCAAATTTGATGGTAAATTAGCGAAAAAAGCAAGATGTAAAAAGGGGCAAATTTAGCCCCTTTTAGTTTTAAGTTTAGCTTAACGTCGTGTATCCGCCGTCTACGTCGCTAAATCCTGCGCCGTAAGCTACGCCGGAGATTTTGACTAGAGTGTCGCTGCCATCCTGATAGCCTTCTTCTCCGTCCGTATTTAGCGCCAGATATGCATTAAATTTATCCGCTCCTACGTTTTCTAAGAAATAAGCGCCTTCGCCGTTTTTCAAATTCGCGAGCTTTTCCGTCAAATTTGACGAATCCGTGCCGTCTGCGGCCTTTGAGATTTTAGCGATATTGTCAGGTAGTTTGATCTTTTCGTTTTTTGATATTTTCATCATACCCGTGCCTGATTCTATCGATATCTCTTTTTGATCCGGATTTTGAGCGATAGTTTCTTTGACGTCAAATTCCTCTTTGCTCAAAAACGATCCGTTATTTCCCTGGGCTTTTGAGATGAGAGTTATTTTATCCGAGTTTATATTTTCATAGATTTTAAATGTCGTTTGCGTATCTCCGATCTGGGCTACAGCTTTTTTATCTAGCGCTTTGTCGGTTATAGTCGCAGTACCTTTAAGTCCTTTTGTTACGTCGCTTAACGGGCTTAGATCCCAAGGCTTAGATAAATCCATCGTAAGTGGCGATTTTGTCGTTAGTAACGAAGCGTCGTTATCTGAGCTAACGTCAAATTTAATCATTTTATTGGCATATTCTGCGCTTGTTATTGTAGCTGATTTTATCTGCTCGTTTTCGTAGGTTACGTCTATGGTTCTATCATTTTGACTATATGATGAGTCTTGCAATACCTGTTTTATCAGTTTATTTGAAGCATCGTAGGTTTTGGTTACGGTTTGAACGACTCTGCCGCCTTCATTATTACTTAGGGATTTTACGATCTCGACGTTTGGCGTAGATTTGTCTATCTCGTAGACTTTTGCTCTGGTTTGCCAGCCGGTAGTATTTAGCACCTTTTCGTTTTTATCAAAAAAGACCCCTTGGGCAAATTTAAACCCGCTATTTTCATCTTGAGCTCTTTCAAAAACTATTTGATAAGTTTTATTCGTCGCAGTGTCTACGTATTCCCAAATTTTAGATTTGCCGTCTACTACGTCTTTAGCTACCGTATCTTCGAAACTAGACGGAGTAGGGGCGGTAAAATCGGAGTTTAGTTTTTTGTAGATCGATGTCGCGCCGTCTTTTAGCTCCGTAAATTTACTTCTATTTTCGACGTCTTTTACCTCTATCAAGGTATCGCTGCCTTCTTGATAACCCTCTACGCCGTCGGTATTTAGCGCCATATAGGCGTTAAATTTATTTTCTCCTACGTTTTGCAAGAAGTACTGCGCCTTACCGACTCCGAGCGTAGATAGCTTCTCTTCGATGTTTTGCAGATTTACGCCGTCTTGCGCTTTTGATAGCTCGGTGATGTTTGACGGAAACGTGATTTTATCTTGAGCATTATCTAGCACGGCCATCCTTGATCCGTTTGATAGGTTGCTCGTATCGGCGTTTATGCTTATTTTTTTCAAATTTGCATTTTCTTGCAGCGTCTGAGCTATGTCGAAGTTATCTACTCCGTAGCTACTATTAACGGTATACGCAGCCTTTGACACTAGCGTCACGTCGTCCGAGAATCGTCCGTCGTATGCTCGGTAGACTACTTCGCTATTTCCGATATCGGCGGTCCATTTCGTATTTAGTGCGCTATCGGTTACCGTGACTTTACCTTTGTAGTTGAAATTCGGCGTAAGAGGGCTTAGATGCTCCGGCGAGCTTGCGTTTTGATACAGTTTGCCTTTGTAGTCCAGGTTTTCGCTATCTTTACTGATTTCAAAGTCTATTTCGGTATTTGCGTATTTAGGATCGGTTTTTCTAGCGTAGCTTAACTTGCCGTCTTCGTAGGTTAGGGTGAGTTTTTGCCCGTCGCCTCTCTCTAGTATTTTTTCTTCTAGCACACCTTTTTCGTCAAATTTATCTCTGGTGACGTCGCCTACTTTTGAGATGCTAGGGGTGTATTCTTCTGTTACTTTGTAGCCGCCTTTTTCATAAATTTTATAGGCTTTGATCTTGTAGTCCTTGATCATATCTTCGCCATTATAAAATTTACCGTCCGGCATATCGACTTTTATGTCGGAGTTTTCGGGTTGAGCGTCTCTTTTGCCAAATTCTATCCTATACGTTACGCCCGTCGTGTCGTTTGTGTATTCCCAGGCGAGAGCTTTGCCGTCTTTTACGTCGATCGGTTTCATGGCTGCTTTGCCCGTTAGTTCCTTGACTTCATACACGCCGTTATCGTTATCGTCCTTAGATACTATATCTTTTACGGCGTCGTATTGCGATTTTATTAAATTTATTTTCGCATTGTCGGTGCTATCTAGGGTCTTGATTCCGTCTACGTTAGATTTTATATAGTCAAAATTTTTAACGATATTTGCCGAAGTATCTTTTAATACGAATTTATCGCCATTTGCTTTTTTGTTTTTTAGAGCTATAAAGGTAGCGATATCTAGCGTAAAATCCTTACTATCGTCTATGAAAAATTTCTCTACCGAACTGCTTTTTATCAAATTTAGATGATCGCTCGTTGCGTTATGTAGCCAAATTTTACCTTCGGAAATTTTGTTTAGCAACGTCATAGTAGCCTTACTCGCATCCATGGTAAAGCTACCACTAAATTTGATCGATAGGACGTATTTTAAATTTGAGGCTATTTTGTCTATATTGTTTTGTATATTTCCGGCTTCGTCTTCTATGATAAAGGATGTATTTTCGTCGGCAATATTTGCGGCTTTTTCCAAAAACGTCTTAACGTCGGTTTTTTCGATGATAGGATCGGGGTCGGGCTTCGGGTTTGGTTTTGGATCAGGAGCAGGGACGTAATCTTTATCGTAGTTTGGAAACTGGCTTTTTATCTCGCTTTCGCTTTTTCCGGTTACCTGCGATATTACAGATATTTTATCGTTTTTACTTAGCGACTCGTCTAGCTTTGCTCCGTCTAAATTTAAATTTGATTTGTTGTTTAAGATTATGTTTTTTATATCCTGAGCGGATGACGTCGCCGTTACGGCGTCGTTTATTTTTAAAAAAGAATTTAAAGCAGTTTTTATATCGCCGTCCGGCACGTCTTGTATGCTGTCGGCCACGACGTTTGAGGCGACTATTTTGTTTATCAGCATTTTATGGGCGTTTCTCGTAGCGGCATCCGAGCTTTGCGCATGGACCGGATTTAGAGCAGCTTTTAAAATTTCGCTTACTACTTGACCTCTGTCGTTCGTGTTATTTAGCATATTTATCCAGCCCGCTTTGCCGCCGACATCCGTGCTTTCATCCTTGTTTAATAGCGTCGCGTAAATATGTTTGATGAAATTTTCGTTACTCTCTAGGCTTTTTCCGAAAAACTCCTTCGACGCCGTCGTGTCTAACATTAAATTTGCAACGCTGGATAAATTTAAATTTTTAGCGTTTGCCGATTTTAGCCAGGCA
>CAURMS010000120.1:0-4817 GCA_963526085.1 uncultured Campylobacter sp.
TATTTATGCCGTCGCTTTGTTCTTTGATGCTCTCGCTCATTTCGTTGATGCTTTGAGCTAGCACGTTTGCGTTAGCTTCGATTTCGCTTAGGGATTTTTGAGTTCTTTCGGCCAGTTTTCTTACCTCATCGGCCACGACGGCAAAGCCTCGTCCGTGCTCTCCAGCGCGCGCTGCTTCGATGGCAGCGTTAAGAGCTAGCAGGTTTGTTTGATCCGCTATGTCGCGGATGATGACGATGATGTTTTTGATCTCCTCGCTTTGGCGAGTTACGTCTTGCGCTTTTTGGCTGATGGCGTTCATCGAGCTACTCATCTGCTCGATTGCAGCAGCGCTTTCTTGGATAGAGTCTGCTTGCCTATGAGCGCCGTCGGTTAGATTTTTCATAGATTCGGCTAGGATTTTGGCTTTTGCTTCTAGGCTTTCGGCCTCGTTTAGATTTTCTTTTAGCATATTGCTAACAGCCACGCCAGCACTCTCTATACCAATGATCATATCTTTTAGATCGCTTTCTAGCTCATCTTTGAGCTCGATTTTAGCGGTATAATCGTTTTTGTTATATGAGTTTAGCACGCGAGCGATGTCTTTTAAATTTGAAGATATTGAGCTAAAGAATTTATTTAGCAAATCTTTTAGTTGCACAAGAGCTGGATTGTTCGGATCTGCCTTTATAGTTGCGCCCATATGGCCTTTTATCATGAGATTTGCGATGCCGTTCATCTCCTCGATCAGAGCGCTATCTTTTTTGATGCCATAGACTACTTTATCTATATTTTCGTTGATAGCCCTACTCATAACGCCAAATTCATCCTGCGTATTTACGGCTAACTTTTCAGGAGCCTTAGATACCTCATGTGTGACGAATTTAAACGTATCCTCAAGCTTTTCTTGGATAGTTTTTATCGGACTGAGAGATTTTTTAAGTAGTACGTAGACAAAAATCGAAAGAGCGACTATAAATAACGCCGCTAGCGCAAGCTGAGCCTTAAGTAGAGGAAGGGTATTGCTAGAAAAAGTATCCGCTTCGATGGCGGCTACTGCTAGCCAGCCTTTATCATTTATCTCCAAAACCTTAGATGTTACATTTTCGCCTTTTGGATTTACATAAGGAATAAGACCATTTGAGTCAAGTTGTTTATTAGTAAATTTAGATGAAATGATCTTTGTTTGCTCTAAAATCTTACCTACAATTTCAGTATTAGAGTGCATAAGTATCACGCCGTCTTTATTCATTAAAAAGACATAACCGTATTCGGTCTTGCCCATATCTAGGATTTTTTTGCTTAGAGTTTTTATATCGATATCTATACCTACTATACCGACAAATTTACCGTTTTTTACCGCAGGTGCCACGAAAGTTACGACCAAATCGTTAGTCGAAGTTAAGCGAGGTTGCATGTAGATGGCTTTGTTTTCGTTTTTAGCCGATCCGTACCAACCCCTAGTTCGCGGATCATAGTTATCGGCCAAAGTTGTTCTTTTACCGTCCGATTGGAAAAAATAACCATCCTCGCGTCCATAGTAGACATAAGTAACTATTGAGCTTGCAAGCTCTTTTTCTAGCACCAAATGACGCATTATATCATCGCCGTCGTCTGAAATTTTCTCGATATTTGCAGCTATTTTTTTGACCATAGCCAAATAATCTTCAAAAAACGAATTAGCAACAGTATCGACGTCTTTTAAAATTTGAGCCTGATTTTGGCTAACGAGCTGAACGACCTTATTCTCGGCCGTATAATAACTAACCGCCGAAATAGCGGCAAACGAAACGATCAGCGAGACGATAAGCATCACGGCGATCTTGTTCGTGATAGAACGCATTTTCTCTCCTTAGATTTTGATTAAAATTTCTATTTTACTACGTTAAAAATTAAATAAAATTAAAACTTTACATTAACTATGTTTTAAAGCAAAATCCAGTCCAAATTTATTAAAAATAAGAAGTAATTTTTATAAGAATAAAATATAAAGCGGCATAAAAACAAAAAACAGGATAACAAAAACGATAAAT
Organism: uncultured Campylobacter sp.; assembly: GCA_963526085.1. Taxonomy (GTDB): domain Bacteria; phylum Campylobacterota; class Campylobacteria; order Campylobacterales; family Campylobacteraceae; genus Campylobacter_A. Next base: position 2,013 of record CAURMS010000120.1, read on the forward strand.
TTGATATAAATTTTATTGCTCCGAGTTAAATTTAACGACTGAATCTTAAATGTCTCGCCGAGTCAAATTTAACCCGGCGAGGCTTTATCAAATTTAAGCCGCAGATTTTAGCTTACGGCCTCAAATTTAAGCAAATTTCGGATCGCTAAACGCCGTTAGCTCAGGCGCCTTGCCCGTAAATTTTTCGATATTTACAAGCGCGGTGTGGCTGATGTTGCCGTTTGCTAGCTTGCTAGTCGGGATATCGATGGTTAGGACGTTTGGCGAACCGTTTTTGCAAAGACCCGCGTCAAATCCGTCGTACCATACGCCTTCAGCTAGCTTAACGACGCCCTCTTTGATATCTTGCGTCACCAAGGCACCCGCCAGCACTTCGCCGCGAGCGTTAAACACCCTAACCAAATCGCCGGTTTTTATGCCCTTTTTCGCGGCGTCTTTAGGGTGTATCCAGATCGGCTCACGGTTTGCGATCGCGTAGTTTTCGCGCAGAGAGGTTTGGTTTAGCTGCGAGTGGAGGCGATCGGTCGGATGCGGGCTTAGCATGTGTAGCTCGGCAGGTTTATCTTTCATACCTAGCCACTCGATCGGCTCATACCACATCGGATGCGCTTTGCAGTCATTATAGCCCATTTTCTCGATGGTTTCGGAGTAAATTTCGATTAGACCGCTTGGCGTTCCTAGCGGATTTAGCACCGGGTCCTCTCTAAACTCGCCAAATCTCACCCACGTATCGCTCTCAGGCGTCGAGGCAAAAGTTACCGGCTTATTTTCGTTCCAAAACTCCTCAAACGGCTTCATATCGGTTTCAAAATCAGGTATAGCCTTGACCTGCTCGTACGCCGCGCCGTAATACTCTTTGATCCAGTCAAATTCATCCTTGCCGTTGTCGGTGTAGGCTACGACCAAATTTTTAGCGTAGGCCTTGCAAAGGTCGGTGAAAATTTGATAATCGTCGCGCGCTTCGGCGTATTTTTCCACAACTTGCTTCATCGGCACGATGTTCATATTCGAGTAGTCGCCCGTCATCGTGACGTCGTTGCGCTCGTATGCGGTTGTGGTTGGAAATACGATATCAGCCATCTTAGCAGTCGGCGTCCAGTATGCCTCGTTTACGACTACCGTGCGAGGTTTGCGCCACGCTTCTAGCAGGCGGTTGGTCTCTTGATGATGGGCGAAAGGATTGCCGCCGACCCAGTAGATAAAGTCGATATCAGGATACGTGATTTTCTTGCCGTCGTGATCGATCACTTTGCCTGGATTTAGCAGAGCGTCCGCGATACGAGCGACCGGGAATGCATAGTTTGTAGCCTTTTGCAGCCAGCTTTGACCCGTACCAGCAACAGCCGCGGCTTTAGCGACGAAGCGGCCGCTTGCGTCAAATTCTCCGCTATCCGTGCCGATAAACTCGCCCTCGTCGTTAAATTTACCCACGCTTGCGCTATTTACGCCGCCGACTACAGCACCTTTGCAAGTCGGAGCGCCGCCGTTTGAGTAGTGGTAGCTAAGGCCAAAACCTCCACCCGGAAGCCCGATCTGTCCTAGCATAGCCGCCAAAGTTACCATTGCCCAGTGCGGCTGCTCACCGTGATGCGCACGCTGCATACCCCAACCGCTCATTATCATCGTGCGGTTAGCGTCGAAGGTATCTGCTAGCTCTTTGATGAGGCTTGCTTTTAGGCCGCAAATTTTGCTCGCCCACTCTAAATTTTTAGGCGTGCCGTCGGTTTTACCGAGCAGATACGGCAGGAACTTATCAAAGCCGCTCGTATAGGTCTCGATGAAGTTTTTATCGTATTTGCCGCTCTCGTATAGGTAGTGCATCATGCCTAGCATCATCGCTGTGTCGGTGTTTGGCACTGGAGCTATCCACTCGGCCTTATCAAAGTACTGCGCCGTATCGCTTCTTATAGGGTCGATTATTATGACTTTTATGTCGCTGCGTTTTTTTAGCTCTTCAAAGTACTTAAAGCCCTGTTCGTCGGTGCTAGTCCACGCTATGCGGAGGGTTGCCATAGGATTTGCGCCCCAGATGACGACTACTTTTGAGTTTTCTAGTACCACAGGCCAGCTGGTTTGCTGCTCGTAGACCTCGATGCTGCCCACGACGTGAGGCATGATGACCTGGCTGGCTCCCGTAGAATAATCGCCTAAAGACCCCACGAATCCGCCGCTAAGGTTCATAAATCTATGAAGTAAAATTCGCGAGTTATGCACGTTACCGCTTGATTTCCAGCCGTAGCTACCGGCAAATACGCCCTCTAGCCCCTTTTGCTTTCTAGTTTTTTTTAGCTCTCTAGCCACTAGTTTTATCGCGTCTTCGTAGCGTACGCGCACCCAGCCGTCTTTACCTCTTAGCTCAGGTTTTGGCGAGTCTGGATTTTCTAGGTAGCTTTTGCGTACCATTGGGTATTTTATGCGTGATTTATAGACCATGTCGGCGGTGTAGTGTTGTAGAGGATTATACACTTCGCTAGTTTTTTGAAACGGCTCTGATTTTACGATCTTGCCGTCTTTGACGCTAACTTTTAGCATGCCCCAGTGAGCAGCCGTTAGCACCTCGCCGTTACGTACGTTTGCCGTATTTAGCTCGGCGCCGAGTAAATTTGACGCCGTCACGCTAGAAAACAATGGAGCCGCCGCAAGAGCCGCTCCGCCTTTTAATACATTTCGTCTTTGTAGGTTCATTTTCCTCTCCTATTTTTTACTTCGCAGACTGGCAAAGCCAGTCTTTACGACGGGGAGCTACGCTCCCTCGACCCACCTAAAGTCCCTACTGCGTTGGGTACCCTTGTTTGACTTCTCGGT
>CAURMS010000121.1:0-4783 GCA_963526085.1 uncultured Campylobacter sp.
GCAGGTCTATCTCGGCGAGCAAAATTTTTATAAATTCGCGCGTACAAAGGCCTTTATTCGTCCCGATCGGAGCGCCCAGCGGCATCACGCACGCAGCACCCGCAGAGGCCAGATCGCGCGCTACGTTTAGGTCGGGGTACATATAGGGCATCACGACAAAGCCCATATTTGCGAGCTTTTCGGTCGCTTTTATCGTTTCGTAGTTGTCGGGCAGCAGGTATTTGCTATCTCTGATGACCTCAACCTTCACGAGATCGCCGCAGCCGGCCTCTCGCGCGAGCTTTGCGATACGCACGCACTCATCGGCATTCCTGGCGCCTGAGGTGTTTGGCAGCAGCGTCACGTCCTTTGGGATAAAGTCTAAAATATTTTCTACCCCGCCCTCATTTACGCGCCGAAGCGCCAGCGTCACGATCTGCGCACCTGCTTCGTGCACCGCAGCCTCCAAAAGAGGCAACGAAAATTTACCCGATCCCAGGATAAAGCGCGAGCTAAATTTATGCCCGCCAAGCTCTAAAATATCGTTATTTTCGTCAAATTTCATCTCAACCTCCGCCTACAAAATGCACTATCTCGGCCGAGTCGCCATCTCTTAGCGCCGTATCAAATTTATCTTTTGGCAAGATTTCGCCGTTTAGCTCAACCGCGATGCGCTCAGGCTTCAGCCCCTTTGCGGCGAGCAGCTGGGCTACTGTTTTGCCGATAAACTCGCCCTCGTCTTTGCCGTTTATTTTTAGCATTTTCTTTCCGTTTTATTAAATTTAGCGCGCCCGTGCGGGTCAAATTTCGCGCCCTAGAGTCGCCGATTATACCGCTTTTTACTAAATTTAATCCAAATTTTTCATAGCGAGCGCGCAGGCGGCAAGCCCGTAAAATGCGACGCAAAGGCTAACGGCTAGCCCAAAAACGCTAACTGCGGGCGTCTGGCTAAAACTAAGCGCGAAAAACGAGACAAAGCTCGTGATAAACGCGGCAAATATCCCAAAAACACGCTCTCGCCGCGACAGATCCTCGTTTAGCGCAAAGATGAGATAATCTATCCCGACCGCGCTCGCCAAAATAAGCCCGAAAATCGCAAAAATATTTACGTGAACGCCGAGCGCCACAAAAGCGCAAAGCACGGCTAGCACGCCAAGCGCGATGATACTCATAACCAAAAGCGAGCGCGCCGCCCCGAAAAACACCCATAAAAGCGCAAACGCAAGCAAAAATGCGCCGCCCTTTAGCGCCACGGCCCAGGCCTTTGCCTCGGTCAAATTTTGATTTAGAGCGCCGACGAAATCGACGCTAAAAGCGCCGTTTGCCTTTAAAATTTCATCCGTTTTAGCGCCGCTTGCAAGCCCATCGGCATACACCGCGCTAATGTTTTGGCTCGGTAAAAACCGCGTCAAATTTTTTGCCGCGTCAAACTCCAAAATCTCGCTAACGCCGATAGTTTGAGCGTTTGCGATCTTTTCTAGTTCTGACTTTACTAGCTCGCTAGGCAATCCAAACTGAGCGTAAATTTTAAAGATCTCCTCGTCTTTTGCGGCTTCTTTAAAGATATTTTTTACACTTTCTTGCTCGGCGCGGCTTAGGATAAATTTAGAAACAGAGGCGTAGTCTTTGACGAGATTTGTCTGCTTTAGCTCGCGCATTAGCCGCTTTTCGTCTCCGACCAAATCGTCTCCGCCCTTTATCATGATGACGGAGTTTTGCGGCGCGGCGCCGGTTATCTCGCTGATCTTTTTAGACTGTTCCAGTAGTTCCGCGGGCGAGCTTGCGTAGTCTTTGATCTGCTCTGGCGCGCTTAAGCTTTTAAAATTTATCGCCAAAATTCCCGCGCAAAGCGCAAATGCGGCGAGTAAAATTTTTAATTTTATCACTCCCGCCGCACGTTCGCAAAACCCCGCAAATTTATCAAAAAACCGCGAAAACACGGCGCTTTGCGAAAACGTCGCGCCCTCAAAGATAAAAGGCAAGCAAAAATAGGTAAATAAAAACGCCCCAAGCAGCGTAAATAGCGAAAATATCGCCGTTTGGCGCAGCAGCTCCAGCGACGAAAAAGCAAAAACGCCGTATCCGCTCATCGTGATGCAAAGCCCGAGCAAGAAAATCTTAATCATCTGGCGCACGCTCGCAGCCGCCACGGGCGCGTTTTGATTTTTACCCAACCAGTGCAGCGCAAAATCAAACATGAGGCCAACAAGGCTCGTGCCGATAACTACGACCATGACGCTAAGGCTCTCGTAAATCAAAAGCGAGGCAGCAAGCCCGCACGCAAAGCCAAAAACTGCGACGAAAACGATAAAAAAAATGCGCAAATTTTTAAACGCGAGCAGCAAAAAAATCGCGCAAAGACTAAGCGAAACCGCGCTCATGACCGCGCTTTCTTTGTCGCCGCCCGCTTTTCCGTAGGCTCCGTATAGCGCGCCGCAGCTAGTGTAAGCCTGCGCTCCGTCCTGCGCCGCGAGCTCGCGGACGCTTTCATAAAATTTGATCAAATTTCGCGGCTCGTAGCCGGACTTAAGGCGTGCTTTTACGAGGCAAAATTTACCGCCCTCGTGCGCGGCTTCTAGCATCAAATTTGACAAATTTAGACTGATTTTGGAGCCATCTAAGCTCATATGCGAGCTTAGGGCGAAAAAATCATCCTTCGCGTTAAGCGGCTTAAAAGCGAATTGATTAAATAAATTTTGCGCGCTTTGTTTAAAAAACTCGTTTTTGTCTTTTACTAAAAGTTCAAAGGTTTGCTCGTTTAAAAGCGCGATTTTTAGGGTGTTTAGCTGAGTTAGATAGGAGGTTAAATTTACATCCTGCTTTGCGGCAAACTCCTCAAAAACTCCGCTTTGCGCGGCTAAAATTTCGCTCTTTTCTAAAAACTCGGGCGAATCTGAAGTCAGCAAAAACTCGCTAGAAACGCTATCAAGCATCGATTTTAGCGCTGCTTGCTCGGCGGAGTTTTCAAATTTTACGAGAGAAAAAATATCCGCGTTTATCTTTTTTGCGTTTGTAAAACAAACGGCGAGCGCGGCTAAAAACGCCGCTAAAAAGATAAAAAAACGCGCGGATTTTTTCATTTTACGTTGTAAAAATCATTTACCGTTTTATCGCCGCTAACCTCGTTTAGCACGATCTTTTTGACGTATTTATCGCCTCCGACCAAAATACGCGTAAAGATTTGTTTTAGCAGCACGTTTTTAGGCGTGAGTTCGATCTTCCAGTTGTTTTTGTCGCCTGAGATTTTAAAGATAAATTCCTTCTCAAGCTCGGCCTTATCGAGCTTTATGATGGATAAAAAGAGCTTTTTATCAAAATTTTGATCGATTTTTATGAGCTGGTTGCCGCTTTTTTGAAAGATACCGCGCTCGTTTATGACGATGCTCACAGCAACCGGGCTTAACGTGTCGTAGAGCAGCTCGCTTTGGCTGAGTTCAAATTTGCCATAGCTTTTAAACTCCACGTTAAATCCGCTCAAAAACTTCGTCTGCGCGAAATCGCCGCTGATATTTTGCGTTTTGATTTGAGATTTTATCTCGTTAAAATCAAGCCCCATCAGGCTCGCCGCCAAACTAAAAATTATCGCTATTTTTTTCATTTACATACCTTTTTATTGCATTTTGTAACTCTTGCGGGATCTCGAAACATGTCTGCATCCCGCGCATATCGACGGCTGCCTGCGAGCTAGAACCCGTACACAGCGTCTCGCCGGTTTTGGCGCTTTTTACGATGTAGCCGATCTTTAAAAAGCACTCGCACTCCTTTAGCGTCGCCTCCACCTCGATCTCATCGCCAAAAAACACGGGCTTTACGTATTTGGCCTCGATTTTTACGATCGGGTAGGCGTAGCCGTCCGCTCTCATCGCCTCGTAGTCGTAGCCTATCTCCTCCAGCAGCGCGCACCTAGCCGTCTCAAAATACTTCACGTAGTTGCCGTGCCACACGACGTTCATGCTATCCACGTCGTAAAACTGCGCCTTTAGCGCGACTGATTTTGATATCATCTCATCTCCAAAAATCAAAAAAGTTAAACCACTGCGCGGGCGTTTGCTTGCAGCGATTTTCTAGCTCGCGGACGTAAATTTGCAGATATTCGCGCGCTGCGGCGACCCTATCTCGCCCTAGCTTTACGTCGCTTGCCAGCGGCACTAGCTCGATCCTAAATTTACCGCCGATCTTTTGACACCACAGCGAGCTTATCTTTACGCCCAAGATCCCCGCGATCAGGTACGGACCGTAGTTAAAGCTTGCCTCCTTGCCAAGAAATTTCACGCGCGCGACCTTATCTCCGCCTAGAGGCGTTCTATCGCCCATTATGCCGATGTGCTCGCCGCTTTCGACGATATTTTTTAGCTCCAGCATCGCGGCTACGTCGAGCTCGTTAACCAGCATCATACGCACGCTGCCGTCGTTTTGGCTGATGCGCTTTAGCACCTCGTTAAACTCTCGCGAGTTTTTGTCGTAAGCCAAAATCACCATCCTAAAGCCATCGACCCGCGCGCCCAGAGCCTTGCAAATTTCGACGTTTCCAAGGTGCGCCGTAAGTAAAATTTGCCCTTTTTTCGCACCGATTAGTTCGCTTTTGATACGTTCTAGGTCAATAATTTCTAGCTCGCTATCCTTGATCTTTCCCTTCCAGACTCTAAATTTATCGCAAATAGCGCCGCCAAACGCCTCAAAATGGCTAAAAACGCTCGTACCTTTTAGCGTCTGCGAGCCTGCGAATTCGCTCAAATTTCGCCTAAATTCCGCGATATTTTCGCGCTCGTTTTTTGAAAATATATAATAAAACCAAACCACGATT
>CAURMS010000122.1:0-4776 GCA_963526085.1 uncultured Campylobacter sp.
TAAGATACTGGAAAGCTGGGTTCAAATCCGCGCACAAGCACAAAAATGACGATCAAATCGAAAATTTTTATTTTTTTTTTATTTACAACCGGCGAAAGGGCGAAATGGACGCAACCGCAAAAATACGCAACCGACTCTACGTCACCTAGCTAGACGCGAGCGGCACGCAGCTAAATCGCTACATCATCGACGAAGCGGACGAGAAATACAAGCGCAAGATCCCGGACGGCCCCTCCACAAAGCTAAAAATCTCATTCGTCGTCCACAAAAACGAGCGCTGGGTGCTGCTAGAGGTCTACTCAAAAGAGCACCGAGACGTGCCTGCGTTCACGACCGAGAGATGCCTGTGGGGCGGGCTAAAAAAGGAGCTACTAGAACTTTTTGACGCGGGCGAGGTGCTAAAACTATACCAAAAAACCAAACGCTTCGACGCAAATTTAGGCTTTTTCGTCGAAAACAACATAGCCGAATACCGCAGAGACGGCAAGCCATCGTATAAAGAATTTACCAGCGTCCGAACGGGCAAAAAGGAAACGACTTTTGAAAAATACGACGAGAGCGGGCGCCTGCACAGCCGCGCATACCAGATAGGCGGCGAGTCTGCGTATTTTGAGTTTTTCTACGCGAGCGGCAAGCTAAAAAGCGTGATAGACCAGCGCCAAACGATCGGCAAGCCGCTTAGCGAAGCGGTTAAAATACAAAAAGAATTTAACGAAAAAGGCGAGCTCGTAAAAGAGGTCGTAACCGACGCAAAAGCGGGCGCGGCGACTACCAAATTTTACGGCGAAAAGGGCGAAATCATAAAAACCGAAACAAAAAATCTCAGATAAACTAAAAGCGGAGAAAGATATATTTTTAAAGCTAGATGAGATCGCTCGCGAGCTAGACGAGATATGCCTGCCTCTGGAACAAGAGGGCATAACGGGCATGAGGCTGCTAGCACAAAGCGATGCCGACGCGTCCACGCGGGCGCTAGAAAATGCGCAAGATATTCTCGGCGTTAAATTTCCGCCTGCGTTTGTGCACCTAGTTTGCATATTTAACTTCGGCGAATTTGAGGTTTGCAACGTACGCTTTGGCACCGGCGGCGACTACGCTAGCAAGCTAGTGCGCCTAAACGGCACCGACGAATACGGCGGCAAATGGTGGCACGGCGATACGCGTCCTGCAAATTTGATAGTTTTTGCCGTCGGCGATCCATGGATATTTCTGATTGATTGCGCGGACGGCGCGATTTATACGTGGCTACTTGGAGACGAAGAGCTTTGCGGTAGGCGCGTTGCGGGCGATTTTGAGAGATTTTTTAGAGCGCTTGCTAGTATCGATATCGCGCGACTGAGCAAAAAGGGCGTACCGAGCGCGGAAGAAATCGTCAAATTCGTCCAAGCAAGCGATGATATGGCGCTTGAGTTTTGGCGAGAAATGGCGGAAATTTGATAAATTTAATGCTAAAACTGGGCTTTTACGCTAGCTTTTGCGGCAAATTTGGCTGATTTCAAAACTCTAAATTTAGCGACAACTACCGTCAAATTTTAACTCCAAATTTACAAATTTCACTTGCGAACCGGGTCAAATTTATATTACTTTTTGCATTCGGGTGCTAAATTTGAGCTCAAATTTGCCGTAAATTCGGCGTATAAATTTAAAAAGGCAAAAAATGATAACCGCAAAGGCACTTTACGCATCCGCAAGGCTTAGATCGCTACCGCTTAGCGTCTCGGGCGTACTGCTCGGTAGCGGCGCAGCATACGGCGCAGGCATATTTAGGGCGGACATTTTTGCGATGGCGCTGCTTACGACGCTGCTGTTTCAGATACTCAGCGACTACGCCAACGACTACGGCGACGCGGTGAAAGGCACCGACGACGATGGCAGGCTGGGGCCGCGCCGCGCGATCCAAACGGGACAGATGAGCGTGGCCGAGATGAAGCGCGTTATCGTCGTTACGGCGCTGCTTTCGGCACTTTGCAGCCTCGCGCTAAGCGTTTTGGCGTTTGGCGAGCGGTTTTACCTCGTGCTGCTGTTTTTGGCGCTAGGCGGCGCGTCGATATACGCCGCGATCCGCTACACCGTGGGCGCCGGCGCATACGGATATAAGGGGCTTGGCGACGTTTTCGTGTTTTTGTTTTTTGGACTACTTAGCGTGCTGGGCTCGTACTTTTTATACGCGCGTTCGCTCGATGCGGCGCTACTGCTGCCTGCGTGCGCGTGCGGGATGCTAAGCGCGGCAGTGCTAAATTTAAACAACATGCGCGACATCCAAAACGATGCACTCAAGGGCAAGCGCACAATCCCCGTACGTATCGGACTGCGCGCGGCCAAGCTCTACCACTATGCGCTAATCGCGGGCGGAGCGGGCTTAATGCTTTGCTACTCGCTTTTGCGCGAAGATTCAGGCGTAAAACTACTCTACATAGCTAGCTTCGTGCCGCTTATTTGGCATATTTTTTTCGTCTTAAAAGTGCGAGAGTGTCGCGATTTCGACGGACAGCTAAAGGTCGTCGCGCTCTGCACATTTGCGATGTCGGTGCTGTTTTTTATCGGGGAAATTTGGGGTTAAATTTAGCCTGATTATTGTTCCGTGCCATTGCTGGCGACAAAAAGTAATTCAAATTTTTCTCAAAATGTTGCGAAAAAGTTATATATTTACTTTTTTAAAATACACTTTCAGACCTAAATCACAAGGAGAAAAAATGAAAAAACTAATCAAATTTTCGCTAGCAGCAGCGCTCGCAGCGAGCTTCGCAAACGCCGCGGTATACGAGATCGATCCGGTACACAGCAACATCGGCTTTAAGATCAAGCACCTAAGCATATCAAAAGTCAGCGGAAATTTCGGCAAATTTGACGCCGTGATCGACTACGACAAGGATACAAAAGAGCTAAAAGCGCTCGAGGCCACCATCGAAACCGCCTCGGTAAATACGCAAAACGACAAGCGCGACGAACACCTACGCAGTGCGGATTTTTTCAACGCGGCTAAATTTGACAAAATCACCTACAAAATGGTCAAATTTGAGAAAGAAAGCGACACAGAAGGCAAGGTCGTGGGCGCGCTCACAATGCACGGCGTCACTAAGCCCGTGGTGCTGAAATTCGAGCTTGGCGGCTTTACGGCGGATAAAAACGGCAAGGAAAAAATCGGCTTTAGCCTAGAGGGCGAAACCAAGCGCAAACTCTTTGAGATCGGGCTGGATACCCCCGAGATCACGCTATCGGACAAAGTAGAGCTAGAAATCGAGATAGAAGCGAAGGAAAAATAAACCTGCAGCAAATTTAACCAAAGCCTGTTTTTTGGGCTTTGGCTTATTTTTAAATTTTAAGTTTTTGCAAATTTAATAAACCGTACGGCGCAAAAACCTGAACGGCAAAACCTCGAACTAAAATTTGACGCGTCAAAGCAAGATGTCAAATTTGAAAAACTAGCGAAACAGCCGCGCCAAAAGACGAATTTATAGCAAAAAACATCCGCTCGGACTCGTAAAATACCCGATCACCGAGCGGCTAAGTCGGCGAATCGACAAATGCGCCCGCCGAGCCGCCGCAGAAAGCATAAATTTACCCCTTACGCCCTAGCAAATATAGCCTCAATGCCTGCTGGGCGGTCATTTTGAGATTGCGCATCGCGGTTTGCTTATCCATCGCCTCTTCTAGGCTCACAGGCTCGTTTAATACGCTAAAAAACGCGTCGATGCCGTTTTCGTTACAGCCGCCGGCACACGGCGACACGCTGCCTGCTAGCGCGATGATCGGCTTGCCGTATTTTTTGGCGATTTTTGCCACTCCGGTCGGTGTCTTGCCCATCGAGCTTTGAAAGTCCAGTCGCCCCTCGCCGGTGATGACTAGATCAGCGTTTTTCACGTCTTCTTCGAGGCGGATTTCCTCCATGATGATGTCGATGCCAGGCTTTAGTTTGGCGTTTAGGTAGCTCACAAACCCGTACCCTAGCCCGCCTGCCGCGCCCGCACCCTTAAAGTTCCAAAATTCGCTCGAAAAGTGCTCGCTAGTCGCACTAGCAAAGCTAATGAGCCCAGCATCCAGGTCCTTTACCATCTGCTCGTCCGCGCCCTTTTGTGGGCCGTAGACGTACGCCGCGCCGTTTTTGCCAAACAGAGGATTATCAACGTCGCAAGCCACGAGAAATTCGCACTCTTGTAGCTCGGGCGCTACGTTTTTATTTGAGATTTTGGTGATTTTTATGAGGTTTTCGCCTTTACCCTCGAGCAGCTCGCCGTTTTCGTCAAAAAACTCGTATCCCAGCGCGCTTAGCATACCCGTACCCGCGTCGTTCGTAGCGCTGCCACCGATACCGACGATAAATTTACGCGCGCCCTTGCTAATAGCATGCAAAATCATCTGCCCAAAGCCGTAGGTGCTCGTTTTCATTGGGTTTCGGCGCTCTTTTTCCACCAGCATGAGTCCGCTAGAAGACGCCATCTCGAGGATGCCCAGCTCGCCTGCTAGCGCGTATCTGGCGGGGATCTTTTCGCCGAGAGGATTTTGCACGATGACGTCGATAAACTCGCCCTCTAGCGCATCCGCTAGCGCCACCACGCTGCCCTCGCCGCCGTCAGCGATGGGCTTTACCACCACTTCGTCCACTTCGCCACCCAAGGCCTCGATGCCCTCTTTTACGGCATTGCCGGCCTCAAGGGAGCTCAAAGAGCCCTTGAAAGAGTCGATTGCTATTAGTATTTTCATCTCTTTTTCCTTTTTTGTTAGCGGCTTGTCTTTTTCCTTTATACTTCGTTAGAAATTTCGCCGAAGCTCGGTTAC
>CAURMS010000123.1:0-4745 GCA_963526085.1 uncultured Campylobacter sp.
TTAAAAGCATTAAGCTCGCCGCCATCGCTATAACGTCAAATTTGATCCCGCTTTGCGCGGTGTTTGGCGTTATGGGCGTGCTGGGTATCCCGCTTGATATCATGAGCATTACGATAGCGGCTATCAGCATAGGCATCGGCGTGGACGACATCATCCACTATATACACCGCCTAAAAATCGAGCTTCGCAGTAAAAACGTCGTCGAGTCGATCAAGGCCTCGCACGCCAGCATCGGCTACGCGATGTACTACACATCGTTTGCGATCATCCTTGGCTTTAGCATCATGGTAACGAGCAACTTTATCCCGACGATATATTTCGGACTTTTGACCGATCTTGTTATGATAATGATGTTGCTAGGGGCGTTGGTGTTGCTGCCGACTCTAATCAAAACCTTTTACCGGGCTAAGATTCCCCATAAATGACGGATTTCAAGCTTTAAAATTTTAAGCCCGTTTTGGTTATGTATTTCATATACGCGCCCTAACGGGTTAAAATTTTAAAGTTAAACTACGCCTATTGCGTCTGGAATATTTGTCTCTTGTCCTGGTAAATTTGCAAATTTGGCTTCTAATTTTAAACGTGCGGCGTGTGTCTTGGAGGATAAAATCTTTAAATTTAACTCAAATTTGAATGGGAAAACTACTCTTTCATAACCTTAAGAAAAGAGTAAACATCCCGCACGCCTTCGATGTGTTTGGCGTACCAGATCGCGTGTTTTTCCTGCTCGATATCGGTGATGATGCCGGTAAATACGACGTTGCATTGCACTACGCTGACTCTCACGCTTGTGCCGTTGATTATGCTATCTTTAAAAAAATTATTTTTTAGTTTTAGCATTATGGCGAGGTTGCTTTCGCATTCGCCGCCGTCGCTAGGAAAGCGAATATAGGTGTAAATTTTACTCACGCCGTCGGTGTTTTTAGCTAGCTCTACGAGCTTGGTTTTATGCTCGGCGTCAGGCACCACGCCGATGAGATACACGTCGCCGTAAAAGCTCTCGACGTCCACGTTTAGGTTGCTAAGTCCGCTTGAGGCAAAAATTTTAGTCTGGATTTTTGTTTTTATAAATTTATCTTTCGTTATCGAATATATGCCGCGTTCGTCTTTGCTGATCTGGTAGGCGTCGTAGACGTTTATGCCTGTTAGCGGCGTCACGGTCGTAAAGAGCTCGAGGCAGCCGCCAAGGAAAAAAATCGGCGAGAAAATGAGAATGTTTTTTAAAAAAAATCGCGCAAATAGCTTTTGCATCGCCGACCTATAAAATTTTCTCTAAATACTATAGAAATCAAACTAAAATTTATATAAATTTAGCTATAATCGTGCTCATCATCTAAAGACGCGGAGGATAAAGCGATCTGGTGGCGCTCGCGGACTTCAAATCCGATGGCGGGGCGGTTGACCGCTTCGCGGGGAGTTCGATTCTCTCATCCTCTCGCCAAACTTCTAAATTTATTATCTTAAAACAAGCAAAATTCAGCTACAATAAGCCGTTTATATTAAATTAATTTAAGGTTTTTCTTTTGGCTAGTTCATTCGCCTCTAAATTTCCTCTCGCACGCGCCGTTTTAGGCAGGATATACGTGGTGCTTTTTGCTACCGCCATATTTCTGATATGCGCGGCAAGCTTTGGGTTAAATTTAAAATTTGAAGGCGTAAAAGAGGATATTTACGCTGCAAATTCTAACTTTAAAACTTTCATCAAAGAACGCGCCGTAAATATAGATAACGAACTTAAACTTATCGAAAGATATATTGAAGCACCCAATTTTGACTCAAAAGCGATCTTTGACTTTGCCGTAAAAAACAATAACGAATACATGGCCTTTTTTATCGTAAACGAACGCGGCGAGATAGAGTTTGTCAGCGATGAAAAATTACGCGATACGTACTCCGCGTTTTTTCTCTCAAAGCCCTGGGAAAACGAGCCTGAGGATAAAATTTTAAGATCTGAATTTATGTTTGATAAAAGCGACGTACCGACAAGACTCGCCGCAAAAAAGATGAAAAACGGCAAAATGGTGGCTACGCTCATACGCTTTACGGCGATTTACGAGGAATTTGCACGCGGATACGAGAGGATCGGCGTAAATTCGTTCGCGATAGACAAAAGCGGTAGAATCGTATTTCACCAAGACCCCGAGCTGGTTTTAGAGCGCAAAAACATCTTTGATCTTTACGATGTGAGTGCGGACTACCTAAACAGCGACGAAGTAAAATTTGCAAATTTAGGCTCGCTAAACAGCGAAATTTATTATATTCAAAGTATCCCAAGGATCGGTTTGGCCGTGGTTTCAAGCTATCCTGTGGATAAATTTATAAAAGAAAATTTACTATTTTTGCTAATCTGCGTCGCATTTTTAGCCGCGGGCGGATTTTTTACATTTTCTTACACCAAATTTGTCAAAAACTCCGTCATAAAGCCAGTTTTATCTATCAAAAATTTAGTCGCAAAAGCCGGCGACGGCGAGGAGATCAAGACCTACGCGAAATTTGGCTCGGTAGAAGAATTTGATCAAATCTCGGACGAGATCGTCAAATTTTACGAAGATTTCGGCGAGAAAAAGGCGAAATTTGAGGAGTACTCGCGTAAATTCGGATTTTTGTTTGAAAAAGGGCCTTTTATCTTGCTGTTAATCGACGCAAAAAGCGGCAAAATCGTCGAAGCAAGCGCGAGGGCGTGCGAGTTTTACGGATTTAGCGAGGAAGCGATAAAAAATAAAAATTTAGCCGAGCTAAATGCGTCAAATTTGACCGATATGAAAACGCTGCAAGAAGACGAAGGCGAAATTTACGAAACGAACCATTTTGCCGCGGGCGGCGAGATAAAACAGGTGCGTATCTACAAGCAAAACTACGAGTTACCCGGCGGCGAAAAGATCGGCTTTTGCGTCGTAAAAGACGTTACGAAGAGCAACACTTTAAAGAAAAACGCGCAAAAGCAAAGCGAGATAGACGCTCACTCTCCGCTATTTAGCGTGGTTTGGAAGGACCGCTTTATAGGCGATATATCAAGCGTTTCGGACAATATCGAGCGCGCGCTAGGATACAAAAAAAGCGAAATACTCTCAAACGAATTTGAGTTTAAAAACATCATCCATCCAGAAGACCGAGATAGGCTTGCGAATGAATTTAACATCAAATTTAGCCTATTTAACGCAGCTTCGCTCAAAAAAGAGAACGAGTCGTTGCAGTCTTGCAGGCTAATAAGGAAAAATCTAGAGGTCATAAACTGCAGCGTATTTATCAAATTTATCTCAAAAGACGGCAGAACCGTGGACGAGGTGATCGGGTATTTTATCGAGAGCAAGCTGGCGGCAAATTTAACCGCAAAAACCGGCATAGAGATAGCGCGTCTAAACGACGACAAAGAGGGTGCATATAAAAATACGATTTTAAGCCTATTTGCAAACGCGCAAGAAGCCGTCGCCGTAGTCGGGTTAGACGGCGTATTTTTAGACGCCAACAAAGCCTTTTGCAAGATAAGCGGCTATTCCAAAGAAGAAGCCATCGGCAAGCCGTCGAATTTACTAAAATCAGGCGTGCATGATGATAATTTTTACGAACACATGTGGAAGAGATTGTTGAAAAAAGGCTTTTATAGCGGCGAAATTTATAATAAGCGAAAAAGTGGCGAAATTTATCTCGAGCAGCTTAGTATCGCGACCGTTTATAGCGGCTCAAAGCCTAGCTACTTCGTAGCTGTGTTTCACGAGTTGCCGTGGGTAGAGCCTGAGATAAAACAAAATGAATCAAAAGCAAAGGAGCAAGAGTGAGCGAATTTGACGCGAACGTTTACGAGCACGAGATACCAAGCGGCACGAGGCTGTATTTCGGGCAAAGCGCGAAACTAAAAAGAAAGATCGAGCGCGCGGCGAGCGAAATTTTGGAAAAAAACGGATTTCACGAGATCGTGACGCCTTTTTTTTCATATCATCAGCACCTAAGCGTGCAGCCCACGGCTCTGGTGCGCTTTAGCGATCACGAAAATCACCAAATCAGCCTGCGCGCCGATAGCACCGTGGACGTCGTGCGCATCGTGCTTAGACGCCTAAAAGACACTGAGCCTAAACGCTGGTTTTACATCCAGCCGGTTTTTAAGTATCCTAGCAACTAAATCTATCAAATCGGCGCCGAGCTAATCGGCGAGAGCGATCTGGCTACCAGCGTCAAGATCGCAAAGGAGCTTTTTGAGTCGTTTGACCTCGCGCCCGTGCTGCAAATCAGCCACATCGCGATCCCGCAGATTGTGTGCAGGCTGCTAAATTTACCTATTTCGATATTTGAGCACGGCGAGATCGAAAAAATCCTAAATCAAAACGAAGAGTGGCTAAAAAGGCTAGCCTTCGTAAATACGGTCGAGGGCATCGACGAGATTTTGCCGGTAGTACCTGACGAGATAAAAACTGCGCTACTTGAGATAAAAGAGCTGGCGCAGGCGGTAAAATATGAAAATTTAAGAATTGTTCCGTTATATTATTCAAAGATGCGGTATTATGGCAAGCTGTTTTTTAGATTTTTGGGCGGCAACGCCGTGCTAAGCGGCGGCGGCAACTACGAGATAGAGGGTATCAAAAGCAGCGGCTTTGGCGTATATACCGACGCATTAATCGAAAATTTAGATCAAAAGGAGAGAGTATGAGCAAGGCTGACGTGATAGTGGGCGTACAGTGGGGAGACGAAGGCAAGGGCAAGATCGTAGATCTGCTAAGCGGCGGCTACGATATGGTGTGCAGGTGTCAAGG
>CAURMS010000124.1:0-4725 GCA_963526085.1 uncultured Campylobacter sp.
GGTTTGGCGTTTGAGACGGTCGAGATTAGCGTGCTTTTACCCACGTTTGGAAAGCCCACGAGCCCCACGTCGGCGATGAGTTTTAGCTCCAATCGCACTTCGCGAGTTTCACCCTCTAGGCCTTTTTGCGCGTATTCGGGGGCTTGATTGATCGAGCTTTTAAAATGCACGTTGCCAAGCCCGCCTTTGCCGCCTTTTAAAAATAGCTCGCGCTGCCCCTCGCTGGTTAGATCACAAAGTAACTCGCCCGTCTCGGCATCCAGCACCGCGGTACCTGGAGGCACGATGAGCTCGAGATGCTCGCCTCTTTTGCCGTGCATCCTGCGCCCCGTGCCCGCCTCGCCGTTTTGCGCGCGCATAGCCTTTCTGCCTTTATACGCCGCAAGCGTGTGGGTGTTGTTGTCGGCGACGAAATATACATCCCCGCCGTCGCCGCCGTCGCCGCCGTCTGGTCCGCCTAAAATCACGTGCTTTTCGCGGCGAAAGCTCACCGAGCCGGCCCCACCGTGACCCGAGCTTAGGGTTAAATTTACGCTATCTATAAACATTTTTTGCCTTAGTTTTTAAATTTTATTTAATTATTTTTTGGTTCGTTATTTTGCGAAATTTTCGGATTATATCGGTTTATTGATTAAAATTTGATTTGCCGAAAAGTTCAAATGATTTGCCAAGCGCCGTTATCGGCACGATATAAATTTGCGCAATTTGTGTCAAATTTTAAAATTTGACGAACGATGCGACGATTATTTTTATTACATAAAGGCTTTTTGGATTTTAAAAATTTGGATGATTTTAAAATAAAAAGGGGCTTTCGCCCCAAAGATTACGCAGCAGGATAAACAGAAACTTTTTTTCTATTTTTATCTAGTCTTTCGAATTTAACGAAACCGTCGATTAGAGCGAAAATCGTGTGATCTTTCCCTAGGCCGACGTTGCTGCCCGCGTGAGTAGCGGTACCGCGCTGGCGGATGATGATGTTGCCCGCGCGAACGAATTCGCCGCCGAATTTTTTAACGCCTAAGCGTCGTCCGATACTATCTCGGTTATTCTGGGTTGAGCCTTGACCTTTTTTGTGTGCCATTTCTTATCTCCTTAAGCTGCGATACTTACGACTTTTACGCGTGTGAACTGTCTTCTAAAACCGCGTTTTAGTTTTGAGTCTTTGCGTCTACGTTTTTTGTAAATAACGACTTTTTTATCCTTGCCCTCGTTTACGACTTCAAGAACGACTTTCGCACCCTTTACGAACGGCGCGCCTACCTTTACTTCACCGTCGTTTACGCACAAAACGTCCGTAATCTCGACTGATGATTTTGCTTCAGCACTGAAATGGTCAAGCTTAAGATATTCGCCTTCGCTGACGCGATACTGCTTGCCGCCATGCTTAAATATAGCGTATTTTGACATACTCTACCTTTCTAAATTTGGTAAGACCAAAAAGCGCTTTTGGATTTCAAAAGACTTGGGGAGCTTTGTTGGTTGTAAGAGACGGATGATACCCAAAAATTTATAAATTTTGGTTTAATGTCCTAGCTTTTAAAATTTCATCCGCCAAATTTTCGACCATCGCGTCGTGATCTAGGAATCGTATTTGATCGCTCGGCGAAGGCCCATCAAAAGGCTTATGAAGCACGGTTTTAGCCGGCAAAGCGTTTAAAATTTGATTAAAAACGTCAAATTCAGGCGGAAAGCTAAAATACAATTTTGGCTGCGCCAGTTCGCCGCCCAAAAGCCTTTTTGCGTAAATTTCGCTGAAATTTTTAGTTTTCGACAAGCTAATACGCTCAAAAATCTCAAAAGGCAAGAGGTAATGCGCCAACGCGTAAAGTCCGTGTGCAAAAAAACTAATCCTCTTTTCAAATTGCGGCGCGGCGGTTCTGGCAACTTTTACGCAAAAATTACTCAAACTCTCGCTCATCGCGGCCGTATCTTTTTCGTGCAAGGCAAGGACGAATTTTACCGCTTCTCTTTCGTTTATCGGCTTTTTGGAGTCCGCAAATTTACGCGCTTTTTTCAGTGCGAGCTCAAGCGATTTTTTATCGTCCCACAGCAGCGCCGAAACCAGATCGCTCATCACGCACAAAAATCTATATCCGTTCGTGCTGGGCGGCATAGAGTGCGTAAGTACGTTTTTCGCGCCATTCATGTCGCCGCACGCTAACGCAAGAAACGAATGAATAAGCCTCTCGCACTGATCGTATCCGCCCTCGCAGCCCGGCAGTAGTTCGTTTCTTGCGTACTAAAAAACAAGGTCGTTTAAAGCCTCCACATCGCCGTTTTCTATACATTTTTCGAGCCAAATTTCATAAGGAATTTGAGGTATCGAAAAAGCCATCAGTTTTATCAGCTCGCATAAAAACTCGTGCTCGCTCAAATTTTTCTTTTTTAGCTTGGCTACAACTTCGCCGCACTCGTCCAAAAGTAGCTCGGTTTCACTCTTTTGCGGTTTTTTAGATTGTGAAAATTTGCGGGAATTCTCCTGCGAGTCTTGTAAAAATGTTTTCATCTACATACTTCCCATTTTTATTTATTTTATCAAAAACTTCTTGCACCTGGGGCAAATGCGCGCCGTATCTAGCTAGATATAGCCAGCCTAGCCCTTCACACGCTGTTTTAGCAAGCGCCTTACCGCCTTTACTCGCCTTGGCCGAATACTCCAAAACAAAAGGCAAGGCCGAGTGCACCGCGTCTTCTTTATATAAAATCCCCGTCATCGCGTAAAATTTAGCGCGGTACTCTTTACTGACAAGCAAACTCGCCAAAAAGCCGTTCTCGACGCCGCCTGCTAAAAATGCGATCGTTAGAGCCGCGTTACCTTGCACGTCTAGGCTTTTAAATTTGACGGCGTACTTTAGAGCGGGTATCGCACGCACCGTGCCTAGCTCGCGCAGTGCGACGGCAGCCCAAAGAAGGTCAAATTTATCCTGAGAGCTTTGTAAAACCTCTATCAAATTTGACTCGTCGTAGGGGATTTTGCGGCTTTTAAAGTGATCCGCGGCAGCCTCGTTGCGCGCCCTCATCTGCCCGAACCACTCACTTACGTGATCGTCAAGCTTGTGCATTTTTATCCTTTAAATTTAGGCAATTGTAGCGTAAAATTTAACCTCGTTTTAGGTATAATCGCCCAAATTTAAGCAAATTTGAGCCAAAAACGCTCGGCAAGATAAATTTAGGACAAAAATGGCAGGCGAAGACCAAGAAAAAACCGAAGAACCCACCTCCAAAAAGATCGAAGACGCGCGCAAGGACGGCAACGTCCCCAAAAGCCAAGACCTCGCCGGCTTCGTCACGCTCGCGGTCGCGATCTTCGTCGTTGTGGCGCTTCTTGGCTTCATCGGCGATCAGTTTTTCACGCTGTATAACTACTATCAGGGTCTCATCGGCCAGGAATTTACGCGCAAGCTGCTCTTTAGCGTCGCGATCACGACGATATTTCGCACGCTGCTCATCATCCTGCCCATCGCCGTTTGCATCGCGATCGCGGGCGTCGTCGCCAACCTCATGCAGTTTGGATTTATATTTACGACCAAGCCTTTGGAGCCAAATTTAAACAAAATCAACCCGATAAAAGGGCTCAAAAATCTCTTTTCTCTTAAAAAGCTGATAGACGGCATCAAAATGGTGCTCAAGGTCACGGCGGTTTTCACGGTCGGATTTTTGATGTTTTTAAGCTTTATCAAAGAGCTACCGCATACACTGTTTTTCTCGATGGAGGCGCAGCTGGCGTGGCTAAAAGAAAAGATGCTGATTTTGGCTGCCGTGATGCTAATCGTGATGTTTATCATCGGGCTTCTTGACGTTCTGATCGTGCGTTTTCAGTACTTTCGCGATCTAAGAATGAGCAAGCAGGAGATCAAAGACGAATACAAGCAGATGGAGGGCGACCCGCAGGTCAAAGGTCGCATCCGCCAGCTGCAAATGCGAGCCGCGCGCAACAGAATGATGCAAAATATCCCGCAAGCAGACGTCATCATCACAAACCCGACCCACTACGCCGTCGCCCTTCGCTACGACAAAACAACGCAAAAAGCGCCCGTGATCCTGGCTAAGGGCGTGGATTTTCTAGCGCTTCGCATCAAGCAAATCGGAGTAGAAAACAACGTCAAAATCGTCGAAAATCCGCCGCTAGCGCGCGAACTATACAAGATGTGCGAGGTGAACGATATGATACCTGCGGAGCTCTTTCGCGCAGTCGCCGAGGTGCTAAGCTTTGTCTATATGAGCGACAAACAAAAATTCGGCGATAGACTTAAGTAAAGTTAAATTTGAGTTTTTGATTGCAAATTTGAAGTTAAATTTGAGATCAAATTTGCGCCGCTCGAATTTGAATAAATTTTAGAATTTTACTCGCCGAGACCCGCGCCTTGAAAATGTCAAAATTTACTTTGGTAAAATTTAAATAAAAATTTTAAAAATTTGCTTTCAAGCCCGCGACGCTTTGCCTGCAAGGCAAAGCAGTGTCGCCACCTTAAAAGCGTCGTAGGGGATGGGGATTGTCAAGGGGGAAGGGAGCGACTTCGCAATTCAAGCCCCTTCCCCCTTGACAGGAAAGCAGAACAGCATCAAACCTGGCCGAATCAAATTTGACGTTTTCAAGGCGCGGGTCTCGGCGAGTAAAATTTGAAGCCGAAATTTGCAAATTTGAGCGTAAAACGATAAGGCGAAGTATCGTGAGATGATTTTTGGGGTTTTGAAGTTAAAATTTGACGAAGATAAGGCATATAG
>CAURMS010000125.1:0-4712 GCA_963526085.1 uncultured Campylobacter sp.
TCTTGGTTGGTTTCTAGATCGCCCTCGACGACGCCGATTTTAAATTTACCGCTTTTTATCGTAGCTTCTAGTAGCGTTGTCTTGCCGCTACCGGGGCTGCTCATGAGATTTACGCATAAAATCCCGTGCTCGTCCAAATGAGCGCGGTTGTGCGCGGCCTCTTCGTCGTTTTGGGATAAAATTTTAGTTATCACTTCAACCGTTTTACTCTCGTTTAGCGCAGGGTGCGCGTGGCCGTGGCTATGCTCGTGAGCCGCGCCGTGTCCGTGCTCGGCGCCGTGATCGTGAGCGTGAGAGTGAGTCGTGCCGTCAGCATGAGTATGGGCGTGGTCGTGCCCGCCGAGCGAGCATCCGCAATCTTTACACATTTTGTTTCTCCTTAGCGATTTTTTGGGATTATTATACTCTTAGATGTTAAAATCTCGCTTTAGTTTCATACCTTGCGGATATTATTTCGTTGCGTTTTATTTATATTTTGAGATTTTTGCGGTAGCGGCGAGGCGGGTCAAATTTGACTCAAATTTAAGCCACGTTAAATTTGACGACTCGGGCTAAATTTGACTTCAGATTAGCCTAGTCAAATTTAACCCTCTTTGCCGACAAATTTAATGTCCGCGAGACTCGCCCGCGTTTGGTTTTTCTAGCACGATATCTTTGATGCGAGCCTTGCCGTTATCCATCACGCTGATTACGGCGGTGGCGTTAAACTCCATCATATCTCGCTCCATTTGCTGCGCTTTTTTAGGCGGCATGAAAAAGGCCTCGATGCCAAAATTTGCGGTATTATAATCAACCCTGCCAGCTAAAAACGTCCCGCCATCAGGCCGCTTAAAGCTATATTTATCAAATTTATACTTGCCGTCTTTGTCCTGCTTTAAGATAGCGTAAATTTTACTACCGTGCAGCTGCTGCCTTTTGCTCAAATTCGAGTCTCTTTTGTCCAGCTCGTAAATGCCTGCAAAGCCGTAGCTAAGGTGCACGTAGTCGCCGCGAAACATATCGCGCGGATCGTAAAGCGTAGTTTGCAGCAAGATCTCTTTGCCAAAATAAATCGGCGCGTACGCATACGCAAGCATCGCGATCACAGCTAAAATTTGAAATATCGCGGCGGCAAAAATCAGCTTTAGTTTCATTTCGCGCTCCTTTTTTTAGAGATCCTAGACACGCCAAGCACCACCAGCGCAAACACCAAAAACAGCGCGCTAGCACTGACGTAATCGCCGACTAGATCGACATATCGCACAAACGCCACCCAAAAGATGAGCGCGACGCCAAATTTCATATTATTTTGCTTGATAAGAGCGACCGCGACGCAAACGCCGATGAGCGAAAACACGCCCTCCTCGTAGCCCGCAAACGCGTCTAAGATAAAAGGTAGCGCCAGTAAAAGCGCTCCTAGCGTTGCGGCAGCGTACTTTTTAAAGTAAAACGCAAGTCCCAAAGATACCGCGCAAAAAGCCATAAACAGCGCTCCAAACATGCTTTTTAAAAATGTAACGCCGTTTAAAACATTCTCATAGTTCTGGGCGCCATAAGACCATGGACGCGAGAAATGCAAGTCCTCGTAAAGCGACATATCAAAGCACAAGATGCCAGCGCCGCAGACGATGCCGACGGTTTTGAGATAAAACGCGAGTTCAAATTTACCCGCCCTCTCAAGTAAAAACGAAGCGCAAACGGCTAGCAAGCAGTAGCTAAGCGCGAAAAAATGAACGCCGTAAAGTGCGTCGTCCACGCGCAAATCCATCATAAAATATCGCTCGTAAAGCACGAAAGAGACGATATAAGCAAACACGCTCGCAAAAAGCGCGCCCGTAAGCAGCCGCGAATCATCGCGCCAAAGCACAGCAGCCGAAGCTACGATAAATAGCAAAAATCCGTGCGAAACGCCGCTAAACTCAAACTCCATCAAAAACCAAACAAGCCCCAAAATAAGAGCCTGAAGCGTGATGATGGACTTGCGCGTAGCAAGTCCTAGCGCCAAAGCTCCGACCGCCCACAGCAGCACGCCGTTAGGCATATGCTCGCCTAGATGGTAAATTTGCGCGACTAAAACGATCGCCGCGCCGTAGCAAAAGTTGCCCAGGAAAAACAGCGTCGTAGCCTGCGTCTCTTTGCCGTTTTTCTGCGCCAAAACTCCGCTAAAATTTACCGCCGCGAGTATGCCAAGCACTATGATTAGCCTCACGGCACGCGGTAGCTCCTCCCAGTTTGCGCCAACTAAAGTAAATAGCGAAAGCGCCAAAAACAGATACGCGACAAGCTTTAATATAAAGCTTCGCCGCTCGTTTGCGCCCGATAAATCTATATCGTATCTAGCCGCTATCTTGCGCGCCGCCTCGTCGCTTATTAGCCCGTCCTCTCGCCACTTCGCAAGCTCGTCTGCGAGAAAATTTTTATGAAATATCATCATTTTTCTACTCCACGCATTTCATTATCCTGTGTCGCCCGGCCCAGTAGAGCACCGCATAACCCGTAGCGCCCGAGATCACCGATGCGATTAGTACGGCAAGCTTATCAGCGTACGCGAACTCGTACGTGTCGTGATAGGAGAGCGAATTTATAAAAAGACTCATCGTAAAGCCGATGCCGGTAAGTACGCAAAGGCCGTAAAACTGGGCTAGATTGCAGTATTTGGGTAGCTTTGCTAGCTTAAATTTGATCGCAAGAAAACAAAATCCAAACACTCCTAGCTGCTTGCCTGCAAACAGCCCTAGTATGACGCCCAGCGATACGGGATGGAAAATTTGCTCCAGCCCGATACCTTTTAGCGAGATGCCAGCATTTACGAAAGCAAACACCGGTAGCACGAAAAAGGCGACGTAGCCGTGCAAGTCGTGCTCGATCTGTTTTAGCATCGAGCCCTCGCCGTCTTTTGCCTTAAGCGGTATGAAAAATGCCGCCACGACGCCCGCTAGCGTCGCATGCACGCCTGATTTTAGCACGCTCACCCAAAGGATTATACCCAAAATCACGTAGCAGGCTTTTTTATTTACGCCGGCTAAATTTAAGGCTAAAAGTCCCAAAGTAGCCGCTCCTGCAACCATAAACGATACTGCCGAGAGATGTCCGCTGTAAAATATCGCCATTATCAAAATCGCGCAAACGTCGTCGATGATAGAGAGCGTCACGAGGAAAATTTTAAGACTCGCCGGCACTCTTTTGCCAAGGATCATGATAAGCCCCAAAGCAAACGCCGTGTCCGTCGCAGTCGGGATCGCCCAGCCTTTTAGTGCAAAAGCATCGGCGTGATTAAACGCGTAAAAAACGAGCGCGGGCATGACGATACCGCCGGCCGCACCCACGATAGGCAGCACGATCTGCGCGGGATTTCGCATCTCGCCCTCGACTATCTCGCGCTTTAGCTCCAGCCCCAAAAGAAAGAAAAACACCGCCATAAGTCCGTCGTTTACCCACAAAATAAGCGGCTTTTGCAGGCTAAATTCGCCAAAAACCACGCCCATGTTTATACGTAAAAACGAGTTATAAAATTCGCTTAAAAAGCCGTTTTGAAATATCATCGCAAAAATCGCGGCAAGTATGAGCAAGATACCCGAACTAGCCTCGTTTTGGACGAAATTTTTAAAAGAGATATGTTTCAAATTTAACCTTGAAATAAAAATAGTGATAAATCCTGATAATTTTAGCGTTAAAGAGATAAATGCGTGATAAAAGAGAGACTTTTGCGGGCAAATTTGATATGGCTTATCAAGCTTGCCCGCATTTTATGCGTTATGAGTGCGGGACGGCAGCCTTGGTTAGTTTTGAAAATTTAACCCCTTTTAGTCCGCCCATCTTTTCGGCAAATTTCTCGATAGCTCCGGCTTTACCGCGAAGTATGAGAGTCTCCAGGCAGTTGTCGTGATCTATGTGGACGTGAGTCGTGCAGGCGATGTGCAAATTTGCCTGGTGCTCGATGTCCATCATTTTCACGACGAGGTCGTTTTGGTGGTGCAAATAAATGAGCGTCAAAACGCCGATGAGATCCTCTTCCGCGTCTTTCCAGCTGTCATTTACTATTTTTTCCCTAATCAGATCGCGAGTAAACTCACTTCTCGAAGCATAGCCCTGAGCGCCTATTTTGTTGTCAAGTTCGTCTAATAACTGCTTTGGCAACGAGACGCTAAATCTTATGATGTTTTCCACTATCGCCTCCTTAAAGAAATTATTAGTTATTATACATCAGAAAACTTTAATTTAAATTAATGTAAGCGCGATCTGACCGATGGCTACCGAAGAGTCGTTTGACGAAAAGTTCTTATTTATGTAATACTTCTTACCTTTTTGCTTAAGAATTAAAATTACATTTTCAAGCAGGGCTTTATTTTGAAAAACTCCGCCTGCAAGCAAGACATCGTTTGACTGCGCGCAAGCTACGTCTGCTACGAGCTTTGCCAGCCCTTTTATAAAACCCGTCGCAGCCGTTTTTGCATCGTCTTTTAAAGCTCTTTTAAAGGCCTCTTTAAAGCAAATTTTGTCACTCCTGATCTCAAACTCATAGCAAGCGTCTAAATTTGCGTCATAAAGCGCCTCTAGACTCATCCCCGCCTCGCCCTCGTAGCTGATGCTATCAAGCCCGAGGATCACGGCCGCAAACGCGTCGAAAATGCGTCCTAGCGAGCTGGTTTTGACGCAGTTTATTTGCTTTTCGTGCAGGATTTTTAGATTTTTTAGCTTAGCGGGCTCAAATTTGGCTAAAAACGTCTCCGCCT
>CAURMS010000126.1:0-4699 GCA_963526085.1 uncultured Campylobacter sp.
CTTGAAAGCAGCGACAACGAATGCGCTGACGAGCTCATCTGCGAAGTAAGATCAAGCGATACGGGCGGGCATTTGGGGCATAGTCATTAAATTTTGAGCAAATTTGGGGCGAAATTTTGCGATCTAGCATATCAAATCAAATCCGTAGCCCGAAACGAATAAATTTTTGCTAAAATTTAAATTGACGCATTTTTATAAAAGGGGCGAATTTAGATGAAAAAATATATACTAGTCGTGATTTTCGCCCTGCATTGCGCCCTCGGGGACGGTAATTATATAGGTTTTCTTATCGCGCTAAATTTCGCGGTAGCCTTGGTTTGCGCCGCTTTTCCTTTTATGAAAAAGGATTATATATTTTTGCTACTGCTAGCGCTAAATTTGGCTTTGTATTTCAACGCCGTTGATACCCCTTTTGAAAAGCCTGAGCTTTGGACGTATCATATACCCGCACTCGCAAACGCGACATACGGCCTAATAGCTCTAGTTTACGCCTCGGGCTTTCTCGCTTTTGTCCCGCTTGCGGCATATATCTGTTTTTTATATTCGCTTTGCGTCGTTATCTGCGGCGTACGTGAAAAATTTCGAAATTTACGTTAAATTTTACGAACCGAGTCCGCGTCAAATTTACCCCAAATCCCCCCCCGCCGCAAGCCGCCACCCGTTTAACTAAAGCTAAATTTACTCTACTTTAACGAAAATTTTTATACAATCGCCCAAAATTTAACTAGGGATTTCATGAAAAACATCAGAAATTTTAGCATCATCGCTCATATCGACCACGGCAAAAGTACGCTCGCAGACCGCCTGATCCAGGAGTGCGGCGCCGTCAGCGACCGCGAGATGAGCTCACAAATCATGGACACTATGGACATCGAAAAAGAGCGCGGCATCACGATCAAAGCCCAGTCCGTACGCCTAAACTACGCGCTCGGCGGGCAAAATTTCGTCCTAAATTTGATCGACACACCGGGCCACGTGGATTTTAGCTACGAGGTGAGCCGCTCTCTAGCTAGCTGTGAGGGCGCACTGCTCGTGGTGGATGCTAGCCAGGGCGTGGAGGCGCAGACTATCGCAAACGTCTATATCGCACTTGAAAACAATCTCGAAATCATCCCCGTCATAAACAAAATCGACCTCCCGGCAGCCGATCCAGCCCGCGTCAAAGACGAGATCGAGCACGTTATAGGGCTTGACTGTAGTGGTGCGATCGAGGTTAGCGCTAAAAGCGGCATCGGTATCAAAGAGCTGCTAGAAGCCATCATCACGCGTATCCCGGCTCCCGGCGGCGAGGCGGAAAAACCGCTAAAAACGCTCATCTACGACAGCTGGTTTGACAACTACCTAGGCGCTTTGGCGCTCGTGCGCGTCTATGACGGTGAGCTAAAGAAAAACGACGAAATCCTAGTCATGGGCACGGGCAAAAAACACATCGTGCTAGACCTCATGTATCCAAACCCGATCGCGCCGATAAAAACGGCAAATTTGGGCGCGGGCGAGGTCGGCATCGTGGTGCTGGGGCTAAAAAACGTGAGCGATGTGCAGGTGGGCGACACGATCACGCTGGCTCGTAATCCCGTTAAAGAGCCTGTCGGCGGCTTTGAGCGGGCTAAACCGTTCGTATTTGCGGGACTTTACCCGATCGAAACGGATAAATTTGAAGACCTACGAGATGCTCTGGATAAACTAAAGCTAAACGACAGCTCCATTAGCTACGAGCCGGAAACCTCGGTCGCGCTTGGTTTTGGCTTTCGCGTCGGCTTTTTGGGACTACTGCACATGGAGGTTATCAAGGAGCGCTTGGAGCGCGAATTTGACCTCGATCTCATCGCCACGGCTCCGACCGTCACCTACGAAGTCGTGCAAACCGACGGTCAAATTTTACGTATCCAAAACCCGAGCCAGCTCCCGCCGGTCAATAAAATCGAGCACATCAAAGAGCCCTACGTCAAGTCCACGATCATCACGCCTAGCGAGTTTTTGGGTAACATCATCACGCTACTAAACAACCGCCGCGCCGTGCAGACCAAGATGGACTACATCACGCCAGAGCGCGTGCTGCTCGAGTACGACATCCCGATGAACGAGATCGTGATGGACTTTTACGACAAGCTAAAATCGAGCACCAAAGGCTACGCGAGCTTTGACTACGAGCCTAGCGACTACCGCGTGGGCGATCTGGTGAAGCTTGATATCAAGGTCGCGGGCGAGACCGTGGACGCGCTCTCCATCATCGTGCCCGAAAGTAAAGCCCAATCCAAAGGACGCGACTTCGTAAAAGCCATGAAAGAGATCGTACCGCGCCAACTCTTTGAGGTGGCTATTCAAGCCAGCATCGGCAACAAAGTCATCGCGCGCGAAACGGTAAAATCGATGGGCAAAAACGTAACCGCCAAGTGCTACGGCGGCGA
This sequence comes from uncultured Campylobacter sp., assembly GCA_963526085.1. Classification (GTDB taxonomy): domain Bacteria; phylum Campylobacterota; class Campylobacteria; order Campylobacterales; family Campylobacteraceae; genus Campylobacter_A. The sequence goes on from CAURMS010000126.1 coordinate 2,409, forward strand.
CATCACGCGTAAGCGCAAGCTGCTAGAAAAGCAAAAAGAGGGTAAAAAGCGCATGAAAGCCATCGGCAAGGTAAATTTGCCGCAAGAGGCGTTTTTAAGCGTTTTAAAAATAGACTAGCGACATTTTGCGAGCGTTTTTGCTGCGCTCGCGACCGCTTTTATTATCTCGCGTCAAATTTGCAAATTTTACTGGCCCGAACCCGCACTGCGAAAATGCTAAATTTAGCGCTATCTCCGCTTTTAAAATTTCAAAAATCAAACTTAATAAAATTTATACGAATTTCCAATTTCCTTCAAATTTTACGCAAATTTGGAAATTCATCTCAAATTTGGATAGAATTTTGCTTGCGTGATGTAAAATTTACGAAAGGATTTTTTATGAAAAATTTTATACTTTTATTTGCGGCGTTCCTTTTTACGGGATGTTTCGGGCTGTTCGAGAGCTCGCCACAGGTCGCTCAAACTAGCGAAGGCAACACAAAAGGCTACAAAGAGGTGATGCGTATCAAAGCAGACTGTTCCTCGTGTGCTAGCGGCGGTCAGGATATCAAGATAAACGGCACGGACTACACCAGCGACGTCGCGATAAAATGCTGCATCGCTCAAAGCAGGATCGACACGAACGCGGCCATCAAAAAAGTCTATATCCATAAAATAGCCGACGAAAGAGCAGCGGATAGCGGCATAAAATTTATCTCCAAAAACGGCGCGAAAATGCTCTATCCAAAAGAGCGCCTTGAGAGGCTTTTTCATCTTTTCTTACAAGACGAGCTGCTAAACCGCGGAATCATGGTCGTGGATAGCCAGACCTCGCCATACACGTACAGAGTGGATTTTGCCTTTACCGACTATGCAGCGTCTTATAGCGAGCCGTCGCAGTATCTAAGCGCAGCGATGAAAGGCAAGCTAGGCGTCAAAAACATAAACAAAACCCGCGTGCTAAATATCTCCACCAGACAAGACGTACGTAAACTCGAGGCCGAGGATACGCAGGACTTTAACCTCTACGTCTACCTTCTAGTTAAACAAGCCGCCAACAAAGCCGCCGAAGAGATATCAAAACTATAAAGGAAAAATATGAAAAAATTAGCTTTTTACGCCCTTGCCGCCGCGCTTTTTGCTGCGGTTATGAGCGGATGTTCGCAGCGTAGCTCGGTGTTAAATTTGACCCCGTATCAATCAACATCAAACCAGATGGGCTACCAAAAAAATATCCGCATAAATAGCATCGAGGACGCTCGCGCAAACAAAAGCATTGTCGCCACGATCACGGGCAGTAACGGCAACGTCAAGGAGTACGTCACACTACAAAACAGCATCGAGAGCTGGCTGCAAGACGGCCTTAGAACCGAGCTAAAGCGCCTAGGAGCAAATTTAAGCGACTTTGGCGATATCGTCGTGGATGTGAGGATCGTCGAGCTTAAAGCAAATCTAAGCGGCTACTCCACCGACAACCTAAAAGGCTCGGCAAAGCTCACGATAACGGTGCATAGAGGCGATCAGACAATCACCAAAAACGTCTCGCAGGAGCAGACCAAATTTGCCCCGATTCACACGAGCGGCGCGTTTAAGAGCTTTTTTGACGAGCTGCTCCAAGACATCGTAAAACGCGCGGCGATCCAAATCCTAAAAAGCTGATGAGATGCGCTAACTGCGGGCATCTGAGTCTGGGCGTGATCTGTCAAATTTGCAAAGATCACCTGCTCGCCTCGCCCGCAAGAACGCGCGTTTTGGACGGCGATTTTAAAATTTACAGCTTTTTTGACTACTCCGAGGTTAAAAATTTACTCCACTCAAAGCACTTATTTCACGGCTCTTTCGTCTACGGCGCGCTTTCGAATTTGAGTTTTAAGATTTTTGCTAGCAAATTTAGCTTCGGCTCGCCCGTAAATGCCGTGCCGATCGACGACAAAACGACTAGCGGCTACTCGCATACGGCGATCTTAGCTCGCGCGTTAAAAAGTCGCGACGTCCGCCCGATTTACGCCTGCTTGCACGCAGACTCAAACGTCAGCTACCACGGCAAGGATCTAGCCTTTCGCCTAAAAAATCCGAGAAATTTTAAGCTTTTAAAAACGCCTAAATTTCCCGTTATCTTGATAGACGATATCGTGACGACGGGCACTACGATAGACGAAGCCAGACGGACACTGCAAAAAGCCGGCTGCGAGGTGCTTTTTGCGCTGACGCTTGCCGATGCGAAGTATTAAAATTTGACTCAATCAAGGCAAAATGCGGACTCAAATTTAGCATTTTAAAGCTAGCGAAGTAAAATTTCAAACATCCCCAAA
>CAURMS010000127.1:0-4509 GCA_963526085.1 uncultured Campylobacter sp.
CGATCTGCTCTCTGAGGTCACTTTTTAAAATTTGATCTATCGGTGATAGTGAAGTTTTGTCTTCAACAAAATCTCCAAATTTACCGTCTTCTTCGTTTGCGATCGGAGCTTCAAGGCTGATAGGCTCTTTTGTGATCTTTATCACCTGTTTTACCTTATCGACGCTTAGTCCGACCTCTTTTGCGATGACGCTTACGTCAGGCTCTTTGCCTTCTTCTTGGAGGTATTTGCGGTTGATTTTGTTGATACGGTTTATCGTTTCTATCATATGGATAGGGATACGTATTGTACGGGCCTGATCGGCGATAGCGCGGCTGATAGCCTGACGTATCCACCACGTCGCATAGGTAGAAAATTTATACCCTTTTTTATATTCAAATTTATCGACCGCTTTCATTAGCCCGATGTTACCCTCTTGGATCAAGTCTAAAAACGGCAAACCGCGGTTCGTGTAGCGCTTGGCGATGCTTACGACTAGGCGTAAATTTGATTTTGCCATCCTGGCTTTTGCTTCGTCGGATATCTTTTTGCCGCGTTTGATTTGCTCTAAAATTTCCTTTAAAAGTATCGGATTGAGGTTGAATCCGCTCTTGCTCGCTTCCTTGGTCGCAAATAGCTTTTTGATCTCCACGTAGGTTGATACCATCGTAGCCTCGGGCACTCGCGCGATTATATCTTCTTTGCTGAGCTTGATGATATCTTTTAGGATCGATTTGTGATTTTTCTTTAGTTCGTCGCTAAACATCGGCAACTTATACTCGAGTCTTTTTAGCTCTCTGTCAAATTCATCATCGCTCTTTAGCGCTGTTTCCATAGACTTTACGATCTCGGTTATGAGCTTGCTCGTCGGACCTAGATCCATTAGCTTGTCTTTTAAAATTTTCTTTTTAAACGCAAGCGTTATCTTTGCTAAAAACTCATCCTCAGTCTCTACTTCGTTTTGTTTATTTGCAGTTTTTAGCCACTCTTTTTTGGCCTTTTCGAGCGCTTTAAAACTCTCGATTACTTTTTCGGCTCGTTTGTCGTCTTTTTTATTGTGTTTTTTTGGCTTGGCTTCTTTCTCTTCGCCTTCCTCGACATCATCCTCGACTTCTTCGTTTTCTTCCTCTTCTTCGACCTCTTCGCTACCTTCCTCACCTTCGTCGTCAAAGCTTCTAAAAAGCTCTTTTACGCGGCGTTCGCGGTTTATAAGCGGCTCTTTGTAATCAAGAATAAAATCGATAAGGTACGGTACCGAGCAAAACGCGTCGATGATGATATCTTCGCCAAGTTCGATTTTTTTGCTGATTTCTACTTCTTCCTCTTTGGTTAGTAGCGCGATTTGACCCATTTCGCGTAGGTACATACGCACGGGACTATCCGAGCGCGACCACTCGAGCAGATCGGTTTCGCTGGCTAGGTCAAATTCTTCCTCTAGATTGTCGTCGGCTAGTTTTGCTAGCTCCTCGCGACGCTTCTTAGCATCTTCGATGTTGCGCATTTTTGCGATTTCAGCCGAGGTTATGAGCTGGACTTTATTTTCTTTTGCCAGCGATTCTAGTTTTTTTGCTATCGCTGCCGTCGGCGCTTTGTCTAGAAATTTAACAAGTTTTTCGTAAGTGATATAGCCTTTGGCATTTTCTTTAAAAAGCTCTTCTATAAGTGACAATGCCTCTTTTTTTGCGGTACTCATTCGGGATTCCTTCTTTTTGTAGAAAACCAGGATTATACCCAAACTTCTTTAAATATTAATAAAAATACGATTATTCGGGCATTTTTACACAAGCTAAATTTGCTGAAAAATTTATTAAATTTAATTTGGAACGAAAGTTGCTCTTTAACGCTCAATAAAGCAAGCGGAAGTAGCTTGTGACGCAGACGAGGCGGATTTTTGCGAGGCGAGGGCGTGTATGTATGATACGTAACCGAAGCTGAGCAAAAAACCAATGAAGTATGCGTTTAAGATACGACGCGTAAGATAAGGAAAAGTAAATGAACAACGGCTACTATCAAGCAACCGGCGCCATGGTGACGCAGTTTAATCGCCTAGACGTCATCGCAAACAACCTAGCGAACATAAACACCATCGGTTTTAAACGCGACGACGTCGTAGTCGGGGATTTTGAGAGGATTTTTAAAGAGTACCGCGACGAGCTACCGATAGAAAATCACACGAAAGACGCGGCTAAATTTTTAAATAGGACCATTGATAGAGTGCCGCAAATTTCGGAACAATACGTCGATTTTAGCCAGGGCGGGCTTAAATTTTCAAACAACGACCTTGACTTTGCGATGAAGCGAGAGGATCTGTTTTTCCTAGTCGAGGTAAAACCGGGCGATGTGCGCCTAACCAAAAATGGCTCGTTTAATCTCGACGAGGACGGATTTTTGGTAACTAAAGAGGGCTACAAGGTGCTGCCGAGCGATTATTTTACGAATAATTTTCAAGGTATCCAAATCCCGCAGGGAGAGCGCTTTTCCGCTGATAAAAACGGCAATCTCTACTCAAACGAGGAGCCGCTAGCTAGGCTTTATATCGCGCAGCCAAAAGAGATACGAAATCTAACAAAAGAGGGCGATAATCTCTATGTTTTGCCGAATTTAAAGGAGCTTGAAGACGTGGGCGGCGAGATAGACGCGGTCGCGTGGAAATACACTCAAATCTCCAACGTAAACGCCGTAACCGAGATGGTCGGACTCATCGAGACGCAGCGCTTTGTCGAGATGTATCAAAAGGTGATGACGTCGCATATGGATGATCTAAATCAGGAAGCTATAAGTAAGCTCGCTAACACGAAAGTCTAAATTTAGCGTTATCTCTTTGACGTATTTGCGAGAGATTTAATTTTTACTCGCGGCGACAGGCTACGTGCCTAGTCTTGCTAGTAAAAATTTGCACGACTCGCAAATCCGTTTAAAGATATTTCCGCTAAGGTTTTTAAATTTTAATAAACACAAATCGCTATGCATTAAAACCCTGCCGCTAATATAAATTCAAAATACTTCTGCCAAAATATTTTCAGTTTTTCCCAAAATTGCAAATTTGGAACGCCTTTTGCTAAACAGTTTAAGAAATGCGAGAAATCGCGCCGAATTTGCGAATTTTAGACGTTTGCCCGACATAAAAACAGTCGGTGACGGTTTTACGCAAAAGCGTAAAATTTAAGACTGCAAATTTGGAATATTTTTTGCAAATTAAACAAATAAAGATAAGGCGCCCAAAGCTAAGGTAATGACTAAGCGGAAGCGATTTGCGGATTAGACGAGGCGGGTTTTATTTTGACGAGGGAGCATACTGGGCGTATGTGACCGAAGTCAAAATAAAACACAACGACGTATAAAACCAAAGCGCGACGCGCCTGTAGAAAGAGGAAAATGAAATGATGAGGTCTATCTATTCTGCCGCCACCGGCATGATCGCCCAGCAAACCCAGATCGACGTTACGTCGCACAATATCGCAAACGTAAACACTATCGGCTATAAGAAAAACCGCGCCGAGTTCGCCGATCTGATGTATCAGGTCATGGAGTATGCGGGTACGGCAACCAGCGCCACGACGAAAAGCCCGACTGGTATCGAGGTTGGTTTAGGTGCGCGTCCGACGGCGATAACGAAGATATTTTCGCAAGGTTATTTTAAAGAAACTAGCAACAACCTCGATATGGTTATCGCTGGCAACGGCTTTTTTCAGGTGCAGCTTCCAGACGGTACGACGGCGTACACTAGAAACGGCGCCTTTAAGCTAGATAGCGAAGGCACGATCGTAAACTCCGACGGCTACGTGCTCCAGCCTCAGATGACTATCCCTGCCGATGCTACGCAGGTTTCAGTCGGCACCGACGGCACCGTCTCAGTACTCCAGCCTGGCAACACCGAGATGACGCAGGTGGGCCGCATCGAGCTAGCAAACTTCATAAACCCGGCAGGCCTACACTCCATGGGCGACAACCTCTATCTGCCGACGGGTTCTAGCGGCGAGGTCGTAGTCGGCACGGCCGGTCTTGACGGTCTTGGTACGATCAGGCAGGGATTTGTTGAGATGAGTAACGTGCAGCTGGTTGAAGAGATGACCGACCTCATAACTGGTCAGCGCGCGTATGAAGCAAACTCAAAGGCAATCACAACGAGCGACGATATGCTCTCTATAGTAAATAGCCTAAAGAGATAGCCTAAAATAGGCTAAATTTGAGCCGCTCGGTCTTTCAAATTTACAAATTTGACTGACTAGGCGGCTTTTTAAATTTGCGGTAAAAAACGGCTAAATTTAGCTAAATTTTAGCCGTTTCGTAGCGGTTTTTACTTGCAGTCATTGTTTATTTTATGATTTTTAGTTTGCCGATCGAGTATTTAAATCTAAGCCAAACATCAAGTGCGGACGGGTTAAATTTGATTATTTGGCGATTATTCTAAAAATCTGCTTATCGTCAGCCGATCCTTCAAATTTTGCTCAAATTCCCGGTCTTTATCCTAAATTTTTAAATTTTTAGCTATTATCTCGCTTTTATTAAGGAAAATATTTGAATTTTAGT
>CAURMS010000128.1:0-4489 GCA_963526085.1 uncultured Campylobacter sp.
CCGCACTAGCGAGGACATCAAAGCGCAGATGAAAAAGGCGCTAGATATCGGTATATTTATCGTCGTCGTTATCGGGCTTTCGTTTTTGTTCAAATTTATCATCAAAAAGACGATCACCGACAACGAGCGTCTCTACACGGCGAATAAATTTATAAATCTCGTAAACATCACGCTCATCATCATGATTTTGCTTTTTGCTTATATCGAAAACGTGACATATCTAGTCACGGTGCTAGGTTTTGCGTCCGCAGGTATCGCGATTGCGATGAAAGATATGTTTATGAGTATGCTCGGCTGGACGGTGATAGTTTTCGGCGGTAGTTTTCACGTCGGCGACCGCATAAAGGTGCGCAAGGACGGAGAGGACGTCGTGGGCGATATCATCGATATCTCGCTACTTAGGATGACTATTTACGAGGACGTCACGATCGTCACGGTAAACTCAAACCGCAGGGCGGGGCGCATTATATTCGTACCGAACAACTATATCTTCACCGATCTGATCGCAAACTACTCGCACCACGGCATGAAGACCGTCTGGGACGGTATAGACGTCGTTTGCAGCTTTGATTCTAACCATAAAAAAGCCGCTCACATCATCAAAGATATCGCGCGAAAATACTCCAAAGGCTACACGGAAATCGCCAAAAAACAAATGAGTAAGCTGCGAAACCAATACAGCATAAAAAACCCGAACGTCGAGCCGCGCGTGTTTACCTTTATCGAGCCTTACGGCGTGAAAATTTCGGTCTGGTATATGGCAAATACCTTTGCCACTCTATCTTTGCGAAGCACGATAAGTGCGGAGATAATGGAAGCAATAGCTAGCCACGACGACATTGTGATCGCCTATCCGACGCAGACTTTATATATGGATAGGCGCGTAAAAGCAGGCGAAACAAAGCCGATCGGCGAAGGCGGCGAGGAGAAGCATGAAGTCTAACTCAAATTTGACCCAGCAAGAGTCGCGCAGGGAAAAGGTTTTTTTTAAAACCTTCGGTTGCCGCACGAACATCTACGACACCGAACTGATGAAAAGCTACGTCAAAGACTACGATATCGTTAGCGACGAAAACGAAGCCGACATCGTGGTGGTAAACTCCTGCACGGTCACAAACTCCGCCGATAGCGGCGCTCGCAGCTACATAAACGGCATAAAAAAACGCGGCGCTAGGGTGATACTAACGGGTTGCGGCGCGGTGAGTAAGGGTAAGGAGCTGTTTAACAAAAGCGCGGTTTTTGGCGTGATAGGCGCGAGCAAAAAAGAGGATATAAACGCGCTGCTAAAGTCGCAAGATCCGTTTTTTGAGCTGGGAAATTTAAAAAGTATCGACAAAAATATCGTAACGAACTACGAAAATCACACCAAAGCCTTTATCAAAATCCAAGAGGGTTGCGACTTTGCGTGCAGCTACTGCATCATCCCCGCCGTTCGCGGCAAGGCGCGCAGTATGGACGAGGAGGTGATTTTAAAAGAGGCTAAAATTTTAGCCTACAACGGCTATAACGAGCTAGTGCTAACTGGCACAAACATCGGCAGCTACGGCAAGGATACGGGCTCAAGCCTAGGCCGCTTACTAGGCAGGCTCGGTAAAATAGGCGGCATAAAGCGCATAAGGCTTGGTAGTATCGAACCAAGCCAGATAGACGAGAGCTTTCGCGAGATCTTGCGCGAGAGCTGGCTAGAGCGGCATCTGCACATCGCGCTTCAGCACACGAGCGAGGCGATGCTGCGCATCATGAGACGGCGAAATCAGGCCTTTAGGGACTTGGAGCTGTTTTTGGAGCTTAGCGAGATGGGTTTTGCGCTAGGAACCGACTACATCGTTGGGCATCCGGGCGAGAGCGAGGAGATCTGGAGCGAGGCGCTGCTAAATTTTAAAAAATTTCCGCTCACGCATTTGCACTGCTTTGCGTATTCACCGCGAAGCGGTACGCACTCGGCGGATATGAAAGTGGACGTTAGCGGCGACGTGGCGAAGGCTAGGCTTAAAATTTTAAAGCAAATCGTAGCGGAAAATAATTTTAAATTTAGGCAAGAGCACGCCAGAAAAGGCGGGAGCCTAAATGTTTTGGTCGAGCAGCTAAACGGCGAATTTTACGAAGGTTTCGATCAGTTTTATAACAAAGTAAAAATCAAAACGGATAAGCAAATTTTAAAAGAGTGGGCAGTCATAGATAAATTTGAAGTAAAAAGCGAGGGCGACTATGCACAAATTTAAGCTAAATAAACAAAAGATTATCGTGATTTTGACGGCTATTTTGGCGATTTTGCTAGCCGTTGCGGTAGGTAGAAGCCAGCCTAAAAATATAATGTACGAAAGCTACGAAAAGCTACTAGAAGGCGATATGATCGCAAGCGCGACTGTAAACGGCGGCGAACTGGAGCTCACGACTAAAGGCGGTAACAAATACATCATCGTAAAAGACGGCGTAGATATGCGCGCTCTAGTGCAAAAAGTGCCCGTCGATCTAAAAAAAGAAACGCCCGTGCTGGATGAAATTTTAGCCGTGCTGGCGCTGCTTGTTATCTGCTTTGCGGGGCTTGCTATTTATGCAAGGTTTAAAAAACAAAAACTCGCCGCTCAAAACGAAAATCAAAAAGCAAACGTCTACGAGTACGATAATATCGCCGCTAGCTCAGTGGCTCCTGCTATCTCAAACGTCAAATTTGACGACGTGGCAGGCATAAAAGACGTCAAATTTGAGCTAAGCGAGATCGTGGATTTTCTAAAAAATCCGACGAAATATAAAAAATTCGGCATCAAAATGCCAAAAGGCGTGCTGATGGTTGGGCCTCCGGGCGTGGGTAAAACGCTAGTGGCAAAGGCCGTCGCAGGCGAGGCGGGAGTGCCGTTTTTTTACCAAAGCGGCGCAAGTTTCGTGCAAATTTACGTCGGCATGGGCGCAAAACGCGTGCATGAGCTGTTTTTAAAGGCTAAAGCTTATGCGCCATCCATCATCTTTATCGACGAGATCGACGCCGTGGGCAAGGTGCGCGGCGGCAACCGAAACGACGAGCGCGAAGCCACGCTAAATCAGCTGCTGACTGAAATGGACGGCTTTGAGGATAACTCGGGCGTCATCGTGATCGCCGCGACTAATCGCATCGAGATGATAGATGAGGCGTTGCTACGTTCAGGGCGATTTGATAGGCGCATTTTTCTTTCGATGCCTGATTTTGCCGATAGGGTCGAGATTTTAAAGTCCTATCTAAAAGATAAAAACACGAGCGTAGAGCCCCAAGACGTGGCGCGTATCAGCGTCGGTTTTAGCGGGGCGGCTCTTTCTACGCTGGTAAATGAAGCTGCGATAAACGCGCTAAGACGCGGCGGAGAGATAATCGAATTTAGCGATTTTGAAAGTGTTTTAAACAAAGTCCTGCTCGGTAAAAGAAGGATTTTAAGCTACAACGACGAGGAAAAGCGCATTCAGGCGCTCTATCAGGGCGCAAAGGCTTTGGCTGCGTATTGGTTCGGGATAGAATTTGAAAAAATTTCGCTCGTCGAGGAGCAGTTTATGCGCCCCGAGCGAGAGATAGAGTCGCGCTCGCAGATGTTTGCGCGTATCAAGGTCTGTTTGGCGGGTATGAGTGCGCTAAAGATGGTCAAAGACGATACCTTTTCAAACTCCAACGCCGACATCCAAAAGGCTCGCGAGATAGCGCAAAACATGGTCTTTGAGTATGGCATGGGGCATACATTTACGCCAAGCGCGGCGGAGGCCGAGGAGCTACTGCAAGAGGCGTACGCCGAGGTCGGAACGTTTTTAGCGGGCATGAAGGCGCAGCTAGAGCGTATCAGCGAGCATATCGAGATTTTTGAGAGTATCGACAAAGACGCGCTGAGCAAAATTATCAAAGAGTATTACAACTAAATTTAAGGAGAAAAAATGAAAGCGAAAATAGGCATTTTGACGCTGAGTGACCGCGCTAGCGAGGGTAAATACGACGATCTATCGGGCGCGGCGATAAAAGAGGTTTTGGACGGCTGGATAACGAGCGAGCGCGAGTATTTTTACGAGGTGATTCCTGATGAGATCGAGCTCATAAAAGAGCGCCTAAAACACATGATAGACGTACTAGGCTGCGATCTAGTGCTAACTACAGGCGGCACGGGACCGGCTCCTCGCGACGTGACGCCTGAGGCGACCGAGGCCGTATGCGAAAAGATGATGCCAGGCTTTGGCGAGTTAATGCGCGCAGCCAGCCTAAAATACGTCCCCACAGCGATCCTATCGCGCCAAACGGCCGGTATCAGAGGGCACGCGCTCATCGTAAATTTACCCGGCCAGCCAAAGGCGATCAGGGAGTGCTTGGAGCCGGTATTCCCAGCGATTCCGTATTGCATCGACCTGATCGGCGGTGCATTTATCGAGACTGATGAGAGCGTGATGAAGGTGTTTCGCCCGAAACAAAAAAAGATTTCGTAATCTACGTGCTAAACTTTTTTGAAAATATAAATTTAAAGGCTACGAGGCTGCTTGAGGG
>CAURMS010000129.1:0-4485 GCA_963526085.1 uncultured Campylobacter sp.
GTGACGCCGTTTGCGATCTCGTTTTCGTAGGTTAGTCCGCCGCTAAACTCGTCGGCGTAGCGATTTAGCGCCGCACCTAGCGCACTACCGTCAGAAAACGCCGCGACTTGGCCGTTTGAGAAATTTAGCAGCTTTTCAACTTGCCCTTTGTAGTCTATGCCGCCAAATATCAAATTATCCTGTGGCGAATCGACGCTAGAGATGTGTAGCGTCGGCACGAAAGCCGTTATAGACGGATCTAAAACCTCGTTTAGATATTTTGCGCCCGCGGGCGTAAACGGTGCGATGATATAGGCGATATTTTCGCCTCTAGCGCGTGCCAGGGCGCCGTCGATAGCGCTTGGGGCTTCGTTTCCGATGTTGTAAAATTTAACGTCGATAGGGGCGTTTTGCCTGACGACGTAGGCGATAACGGCGTTTGAGACGACGCCGGCGTAGCTTTTTATGCTATCTTGCGGGATGATGACGGCGATCTTAAACTCGGCGTTTGAGCTTGGCGTCAGGCTCTCGGTGCCGGCGTTTACATACGAGCCGTTTAGAGCGTTAAAGGCTTGTAAGATTTCTTGATTTGAGCTGCCTTCGTAGCGAGCTAAAAAGCTGTGCAAAAGACCGTCTCTAACGAGATCAAGTAAGCAGGCGTCGTTGCATTTCGTTGGTTCTAAATTTATATAAATTTCGCTTGCGGGCGGGATATTGGATGGCTTGTCGCTCCTGGCAAATAGCGCCGAGCAGATCAGTAAAGCGGTTAAAATTTTTCTCATAGGCACTCTTTTATCTTTTTTAGATCGCTGAAAAACAGCTCTTTTTTGCTTGGATTTTTCGCTACGACGCTTGGCGAATAAGTCGCCAGTAAGGCCGAGTGTTTAAATTTCATTATGTTTCCCCTTATGGTTTCAAAGCTTTGCGCGCTTTGTTTTATTATTTTGTAAAAAACCTCTTCGCCAAGCGCTACGATGAGCTTTGGCGCGACTAGACTGGCTTCTGCGCTAAAATACGGCTCGCAAAGCTCGTAAGCATTTGTCGGAGCCTTGGCGGCGGGCTTGCATTTTAGCAGGCTAGTGACGTAAATTTCGTCCTTTTTGAGTCCTGCTAGCTCGTTTAAATTTTGCAAAAACTTATCGTCACTCGCCAAAAACTCTCCGCTCGCATCCTCAGCGGCGTTTGGCGCGTCAAATACGAAAACTACTTTGGCGCTTTTATCTCCAAGGCCCGTTAGTGCGTGTTTTGCGCTCTTGCAAAGCTCGCATAGATTGCACTCTTTGATGCTTGCGTTTAGCTCGGCAAGGCTTCTCGGTAAGGCCGCGGAGGAAGGCGAAAAATCAGCAAATTTATATCCGAATGCCCTCAGATAGTAAAGTTCTCTTAAAATTTCGTTTGCGTAACTCATTATTCAATAATATCCAAATGGGCGTTAAAAACAGATAAATCAAAGCGCGAGTTTGCTTAAATTTTCACCGTCCAAGCGGTAGTTTCGCCACTGCTCGGACTGGTTTTTCGCGCCCATTTTTTCATAAAATTTGATGCCCGGCTCGTTCCAGTGCAGGCACGCCCACTCGAGGCGTTGGAGGTTTTCGTCCTTGCAAATTTTGGCTAAACATTTAAAAAACTCTTTTCCTATGCCTTTGTTGCGATACTCTTTTTGGACGTATAGATCCTCTAAATAGATCCCGCCAAGTCCCAAAAACGTGGAAAACGTGTAAAAATATATCGCGTAGGCGATGATTTTGCCCTCTGTTTCGCAGACTAAAATGCGGGCATAGTTTTTCTCAAAAATAGACCCCGCGAAAATTTCGGGCGTAAATTTGACATCATCGCTCATTTTTTCGTATTCGGCTAGCTCTTTAACTAGCTCACAAACGGCTGCAATGTCCGCTCTAACGGCTTTTCTAATAACGTAAGGCAAATTTGCTCCTAAATTTTAATAAGCGATTATATTTTTATTATTTTAAAACGAAGTTTAAAAATTTATTAAAAGGATTTTAAGCGATTTGTTGATAAAATCACCGACTTATATCAAAATCACCATAAGGAAAAATTTATGAAAAGAACATACCAACCTCATAAAACCCCTAGAAAACGCACTCACGGGTTTCGCGTCCGCATGAAAACTAAAAACGGCCGCAAAGTGCTAAACGCAAGACGCGCAAAAGGCAGAGCAAGATTGGCCGTTTAAGCAAATTTAGCCCTATAAGCAGCCAAAAGGAGTTTTCAAGCGTCTACAAAGAGGCTGTCAAATGGCACTGCGAGGAGGCGATAGTCTTTTTTAAGCCTTGCAATGAAAACAAATTAGCCGTCGTAGCCAGCAAAAAGGTGGGCAAAGCCGTCGTTCGCAACCGATGTAAAAGGCTTTTACGAGCGGTCGTCGTCGAGATTTCAAACGAGCTTGCGGATGGCATTTACGTGATAGTCGTTAAAAACGGGCTAGATAAAAGCTCGTTTTTAAAGCTCAAAAAAAATATCTCTTGGGCTATGAAAAAACTCGGATGTATAAAATCAGGCATATGAAAATGATAAAACAAGCTATTTTATTTTTGATAAAAGCGTATCAAGATTATATCTCCAAATTTACTCCGAAGTCTTGCAGATACTATCCCTCATGCTCGGAATTTGCCGTTTGGCAGTTTAAATTTAACGGCTTTTTCTCGGCGCTTTTTGCGGTTATTTTTAGAATTTTACGCTGTAATCAACTCTTTAAAGGCGGCATCGACTACCCCGTCATTAGTAAAAATTTCAACTCTTTTTTTATATCCAATCAAAATTTAAAACCACATATTGCATTTTGGTTCGTCCCGTATAAAAAAAATAAATTCTACGTTATTAAAAATTTAGACTTTCAAAAGGAAAAATAGTGTTAGACAATATGTCAGTTCAAAAACGCGTGTTATTAGCGACCGTTTTATCTTTTATCTTTTTTATCGCTTACGATTATTTTTTTATTCCTAAAAATTTGCCGTTAGATCAAAACCAAACCGTAGCTGCGCAGCAATCAAGCCAAGCAAACGCCGCTCCAAGCGCAAATACCGCATCGACTACTAGCGCTCCGCAGGCCGCATCGACTCAAAGCCGCGAGATCGCTGTGATAAAGGGCGAACACTTTGAGGCGCGTATCGACGAGCTGGGCAGAATTTCTAAATTTTACCTAAACGACGAAAAGTACAAGAACGCCGAGGGCGAGCGCATAGAGCTAGCCGGCACGCAGCCGCTGCCGCTTGAGGTACGCTTTAGCGATAAGGCTTTAAACGAGCAAGCCTTTAAGGTAGCCTACGCAAGCGACGTTAGTGAGATAAATTTAACTGGTGAGCCAAAAACTATAGTTTTAACGCAAAATTTGGAAGGCTCTAGCGTAACCAAGAAAATCACGTTTTATCCAAACGGAAGCTACGATCTAGATCTTAGCGTGAGTGCCGGTGAATACTACGTAACTCCGGGTTTTCGTCCAAGCGTCGCTATCGACAGTTACACTGTGCATGGCGCGCTGCTTAAGCATAACGACGGCAAACTAACCATCATCGAGGATGGCGATGTAGACGCGACCGAGAGCTTTAATAACGTAAACATAGCCGCAGCTAGCGACAGATACTACACGGCCTTATTTTTCAAATTTGACGGACTTTTAAATCCCGTCGTTTCAAAAGACGGCGCGGGAAATGCGGTGATATTTGTAAAAGGCGAGCAAAATTTTAAAACCAAAGGCTACATCGGCGCCAAAGACCACGCTACTCTAAGCCAGATCAACGAGGAGCTAGTCGATGTCATCGAGTACGGCTGGTTTACCTTTATAGCAAAGCCGATGTTCGCATTCTTAAATTTACTTTACAGCTATATCGGAAACTGGGGCTGGGCGATCGTCGTTCTGACACTAGTTATCAGGATCGTGCTTTTCCCGCTAACCTACAAGGGTATGCTATCGATGAACAAGCTAAAAGATCTAGCGCCGAAGGTAAAAGAGCTGCAAGCCAAATACAAAGGTGATCCGCAAAAGCTAAATATGCACATGATGGAGCTATATAAGAAAAACGGCGCGAACCCTATGGGCGGCTGCTTGCCGATACTTATGCAGATCCCGATTTTCTTTGCGATTTACCGCGTACTGCTAAACGCGATCGAGCTAAAAGCGGCGCCGTGGATACTCTGGATACACGACCTTTCGGTGATGGATCCGTATTTCGTGTTGCCTATTTTGATGGGTGCGACGATGTTTCTTCAGCAAAAGCTCACGCCGACCACGTTTAGCGATCCGATGCAAGAAAAGATAATGAAATTTTTACCGCTTATCTTTACGTTTTTCTTTGTGACTTTCCCTGCGGGACTTACGCTTTACTGGTTCGTAAACAACGTCTGCTCAGTTGTTCAGCAAGTTTTTGTAAATAAACTCTTTGAAAAGCACAAGAAAGCTGAGGTAAAGGCCTAATGCGAATTGAAGCTGAAAATTTACAAGAGGCTTTTCAAAAGGCTGCCGAGGAGCTAAAGTGCTCAGTCACGGAG
>CAURMS010000130.1:0-4374 GCA_963526085.1 uncultured Campylobacter sp.
GTAAGTGGATTATTGACAAAAATAAGCTTGATCTAAAAGATTTAAGCGACGTGCAAATCTGCCGCCTGATGACGATAACGTCCAAAAAAATTCTAAATTTAGGCGAAGCAGACGACTTTGTCGCTAAGCCCGTCGGAGAGAAAATCGAGATCGTGCCGCTACAAAATCCGGCTAGTTTTCGCGTGGATAAGCCTTTTAAACTACAAGTTTTGGCTGACGGCAAGCCGCTAGAACGCGCCAAACTAACCGGCACTTTTGCGGGATTTTTAGAGGATAAGCGAGCGTTTTACGGTATGACCGACGCGCAGGGTATCACCGAAGTCGTAGCGCTAAGGCCGGGCTTTTGGGTGTTTGAGGTGATTTATGAAAGGCCTTATCCGGATGCCGCAAAATGCGACAAAGAGACGCTAAAAACGACGCTGGGCTTTGATATAAAAGAATAAGTCGGCGTAAATTCGGGCTTTGGGTAAAATTTGAGCCCGAATTTACCTTAAATTTCATATAATTGCTTCGTAACCTAACTCAAAAACGAGGAAAAATGCCATACGAAAATTTTAAATCAAAAAATCCTCTCGCGGCAAAAATCGCCGCAAATGCGAGAAAATTTGACGTCCAGACGCTACAAAACGAAGATCTCGTAAATTTCCTTTTAAGCGAGAAAAAGATCGAAATCTCTAGCGAGCAAAAAGAGGCCGCCAGGCGCGTATTTACGGGGCTAATGAACATAGAAGAGAGCGTGCAACTAAGCGGATAGTCGGCCAAATTTGACCTCCAGCTAAACCTACAAAAATAAATCTTAAGCAGCGCCCAAGTTGCAGCTTCTCTGGCCAAAGCCGAAATATCTGCTTTTTATCAAATTTGATGTAAAATGACGATGTGACATCGCAGTCAAAATAAGCCAAAAACGTAAATTTTAAAATGAAAATCCAAAGCAAAGGAGAAAATATGCTGTTGCTTAAAAATGCCGATCTATACGCGCCCGAACACGTCGGCAGGAGCGACGTTTTAGTGGGCGGAGGTAAAATTTTAGCCGTTTCTAAGGGGCTTGATTTTCGAGTTGAGGGGCTTGAAATTTACGATCTGGAGGGCAAAATTTTAGCACCCGGACTCATCGATCAGCACGTGCACATCACGGGCGGGGGCGGCGAGGCGGGTTATCACTCGCGCACGCCCGAAATAACGTTATCTGGGATCATCCGCTACGGCACGACCACGCTCGTGGGCACGTTAGGCACCGACGGGTGCACGAGGAGCTTAGAAAATCTATACTCAAAGGCCAAAGCGCTTGAATACGAGGGCATCTCGACCTTCATCCACACCGGCTCTTACGCGCTGCCTAGCGTCACATTTACGGGTTCCGTCACGCGCGATCTGGTGCTCATCGACAAGGTCATCGGCTGTAAGATCGCAATGAGCGACAACCGCGGCAGCTACCCGACCTCTCAGGAGCTCATCAAGATCCTGACGCAGATCCGCATCGGCGGCATGATCTCTAAAAAAGGCGGCGTGCTGCACATGCATATGGGCGGGCTCGCGGATAAATTTGACCTGATTTTTAGCGTGATCAAGGACTATTCGTTCCCGATTAATTACTTTTCGCCGACGCACTGCGCGCGAACGAAGGAGCTTTTTGACGAGGCGATCAAATTTCAAAAAATGGGCGGCTACATCGACATCACGAGCGGCGGAAGTAAATTTGCCCCGCTTCACGAAGCCATCGCGTATGGGCTTGCTAATGGGCTAAATTTAGAGCGCCTAACGATGAGCTCGGACGGCAACGGCAGCGTGCCTAGATTTGACGAAAACGGCGCGCTAGTGGGTTACGGCTGCGCTTCGTGCGAAACGAATTTAGAGGTCATTCAAGCCTGCGTGAAAAATAAAATCCTAACCATCCCGCAAGCGCTAAGCATGATGGGCAAAAACGTCGCAAAATATCTAAATTTAAACGGCAAGGGCGAGATAAAAGTAGGCTTTGACGCTGATTTCGCGGTATTTGACGAAGCTCTAAACCTAGATAGCGTGATCGCGAAAGGGGAGTTTTGCGTCAAAGAGGACAAGCTCGTGAAAAAGGGATTTTTTGAGTGAAAATCATTAGTGCGTAAATTTCACCGACACGCTGAAATATGCAGTCGGTTTTTTACCGCTGTGGCATATTTGGCTTTTATATGTCGAAGCTTGTTGCATTTATGTAAAATTTTATCCAAAAACGGCAATTATTTTGGAGCGGAAAAACTCCGCTCCATTTAAGATTACGCGTTAGTTATCTGGATATAGTTTATTCCGCCCTCGGTTACCGAGTTAGCGTTTAACAAGTCAAAATTTGAGATACCTGCTAGTTTAACTAAGTTATCGTTAGCGTCTAAGGCCTTATTACTGTTAGCGTCTCTTACTAGATACGTATCATTACCGTAGTATACCGCATAGATAGTATTTGCCGCCGTAGAGCTTAGACTACCTAGCGCATCGTTTATAGCCGTTTTTAGATCGGCTCTACCGTCTACGTTTAGAGTTATTTTTTGTAACGTAGCTGCACCAGCACTACCTAAGCTTATCTTATCGCCTCTGTTTGCATCGGTTATCGTTATGTATTTGCTAGCGCTAGCATCGGTAGTAGAAGCTCCTAGGTTAAACGTATCGTTACCCGCTCCGCCGCTGATTTCAAATTTCTTATTAGCAGTTAGAGCTGTAGTTGTGATAGTGTCATTGCCTGCACCTAGGTTTACGGTTATATCGTGGGTTTGAGTAGTATTTCCGCCAAAGACCACTATATCATCACCGGCACCAGTATCTACTGTTTTTAACTTGGTATTTGCGGCATAGACGATACTTATGTCGTCTTTAGTAGACGAACCTTTGATTGACGATATTTCTAGTTCGGTCGATCGGATAATTATTTTGTTCGTACCGCTTGCATTGTTGTAGCCGCTTAGATCGATTGATTTTAGTTTAGGCATGTAGCTTAAGTCTACCGTTAGATTTGAGTTATGATTTACGCCGCCGTCTATAGCTAGGATACTTGCGGGATTGGTTATACCGCCTTTTATGGTCATGGTTTCGGTTTTATTGTTCGGCGATATAGACAATCCCCCCATTATCGTTCCTTTTACGTTTACAATGTCGGCCGTCGCATTCTTTTCTGCGGCACCGAGTCTGGCGTATATCTTTGTTACGTCATCTCCGACATAGCCTTTGATATTAAGCGCTTTACCTGCACTTAAATATAGAGCTTTATCCCAATGTTGCCCTGGTTGCGATACACGGCTGTTTACGGGTTCTATGACATTTGAGATGTCCAAATTTATATTCACTCCAGCCATATGAACACTATTTGAGCCAGAGTTAAATTCTGCATATTGCATAGCGTCAAAACTTCCGGTGCTTATATTTATATTACCTTGAGATGCCAATATAGATCCGGTTTTTAGCTCTTTTAAGTTGTCTGCTTTTATAGTAATGCCTTCGCGACTGCTAATCCTATTAAATTCTGCAGTAGAATCCAATCCGCTACCATTTATGTTTATTTTTGTCTCTTTAGCGGCCATGATGGCTTCGGCCTTAAATGTCTTTTGTCCGTGTGCTTTTAAATTTACGTTTTTCACCATCTGGCTTCCATTATGACCTATGCCTTTAGTGTATGGATGTATTGATGTAGTGTAGCCTATGGTTACGTCACTATCTTGTATATCTGTACTTAAATTTATATTTACGTCGCTCTTTTTGTTATCATTTCCGCTGTTTAGACCTCTTAGCCAGCCTAGGCTTACGGTTTTTTGATTTACGGCGGTTATATTTATGTCGCCGCCTTCGCCCATGTCGCCCCAGTAGTCCCCCAGCTTTAAAACGGCGTCTGTTATGCCGTCGTCTGCAGCGGCGTTTATCGTTAGGCTCTTGGCTTTTATAGGCGCATTGTTATTATCAAAAGGAAGGGTATGCCCTATGTCTGCGATACCTCCTGCTACGCTAGCTTTTAAGTTAAACGTCATGTCACCCGTTGCGGTTATTCTTTGGTTTGTACTGTTATTTATATTTAGTTCTTTATATCCGCTTGCGTTTACAGTAAAGTTTTTTGCCTCGGCGTGTGATAGGAAATTTATCACGCCGTCAGTTATATTTGAATTTGAGGTATGATTTATGGTTATGTCGCCGGTTGTGCGTACGGTTCCTGCATTGTAGTTAGCCACAGACCCCTCCTGCGTAAATTTACTAGTCAGACTTACATCTCCCGCTGCGGTTATATTTCCTACGGTTAATGTCTTTTGTCCTACGGCGCTTACGGTTACGTTGTTTGCCTTTTTATCGTTATCTCTATCTCCTATCTCTCCGTACGTTACCGTAGAGTCCTCTTTATCCGTAGTAGATGTTAGGCTTACGTCT
>CAURMS010000131.1:0-4290 GCA_963526085.1 uncultured Campylobacter sp.
GCGCTATACTATTCAACTTCGTTTATCAGCCTTAGGCTCTCTTTTGCGTCATAGTGAGTTGCGTACTTTTTGAGATTTTCGCAAGAAGTTTGTAAATTTTCTTGCTTGCAAACACCGTTTTTTAGCAGAAATTTAACCATATCCTCGCTGTCTAATATCGTGGCTAGTTTTGTAAAAATTTCCAGCTCTTTAGCCTCGAATTCGCTAAGCGGTTTAAATTTTAAAAGCTCATTGAGGTAGCGCATTTTATCGCGGTAAAATTCGGTAAATTTTGCGGTTTTTGCAAACTGTCTTATTTTTGGATCAAGTGGAGCGTTTGCGACCGGCGAGGCACCGTTTTGACCCATAAAAATAGCTATCTCGCCGGCCGCGCAAAGCATCGTTTCTTTGTCGCCGCGCGCGCCTTTGCCAAGAAGATGGCTAAAAATCTCAAACGCTTCGGCATTGCAAGCCGTGCGTAAAAGCTCTGGTGAGCCGATATCTGCGCCGTTTGCTACGAGTAGGTCGATGAGGCGTATCGACTCTTTTTGATCAAATTTATATTTGCCGTCAGGGTTTATGCCAAGTGCAATAACCGCGTCAATAGGCGTAAAAATCATAAATTTATAGTTAAGATCCGGTTTAAATTTGAGTGCCTTTTTTATGCGTTCAAAGTCAAATTTGCCTGTTTTTATGATTTTTAGGTTGTAGATAAAAGGTGAAAAAAGGCGGTCGTTAAATTCGCCGTATTCTTCATTTACGCGGTGCGGGTTTTGCAATAAAAACTCCAAAATTTGATCAAGCCCAGCGTCTATTTGTTTGCTTGTGGTATTTTTGTCAAAAAAGATCTCAAGGTCTAGCTCGGGCAAATTTGAAGCGAATAAAATTTGAGTTAAAACTATAAAGATAACGGCGAGCTTTTTCATAAATCATCCTAAATTTACAGTTTTTGCGAGGCGACAAATTTGGCTAGCGGATTTAAGGGCTAAATTTGCTCGCGGTAAATTTGACCCAATTTCAGGTTAAATGTACGCGCGAGGCAAATTTGCGGTAAAAACAGGCGTTTTAGACCGCCGCTTTTCGCCTCTCGTTATCTAGCGTTTCTTGCATTTTAGCTCTTGCGTTTTCTAGCCACTCAGGGTCGGCGGTGTCGATGAGATCTAGGCAGATGATTTTGATTTTGCCGTTTTTAAAGCTAAAATTTTTCACATCCATGATGTCTGAGCCTGCGATCACGATGGGCTGGATTTTTAGATTTAGCTTGTCAGCGATGATTTTCGCACCGCCTTTAAACGGCAAAAGCTCCCTTGAGTGCGAGCGCGTTCCCTCGGGGAAAATCGCCAGCACGCGCCCCTTTTCGACGCGGTCTTGCGCGTCTTTTACGAGCTTGATGAGCGAGCGTTTGTTCTCGCGCTCGACCGAGATCATCTGCGGTATGTGGATGATCTGTCCGATGACGGGCAGGTCGGCGATCTCCTTTTTGGCGATCCAGCAGAGATTTTTAGGATAGACCTCCTCTAAAACGACGATATCTAGCATGCTTTGGTGGTTCATGATGATCATATTCGCCCGCTCGTCAAAGTTGCCGACGACTTCGAGCGAATAAAAGCCGAAAAATCGCTGACTCCTGCCCCAAAATTTCCTCACGGCGTGAATATGCTTTTTAAAAAGCCACATGAAAAACACGACTAAAAGTATGCTGATCAGAAACTCGACCGCGAAATACGCGGCCTTTATCCTAGAAAATATCATCTTTTTTCACCCAGCCTATCTTGCCGTCGTCTAGTAAAATTTTGACGTAGTCCTCGCGTTCGCCAAGTATCTCGATCTTTTCCTCCGCTTTTGAGGTATAAAATACGCTTGAGTTTTGCGTAGGTAAAATCTTTACGTTTATGTTTTGTCTTAGCGTCGCGCCGCCAAACGGGTTGTAGCTATAAAGGATATAAGCTCCAAGGCCGACCACGACGACGAGGAATATCGCGTCGCGCTTAAACAAAAATGTGATCAAGAAAATACCGAAAAGCGCGTAAACTCCGATATTTTTGTAAATTTCAAATTTGCTTTGCTTCGGGTTTAGCCCGATTTGCGTGCTGATCTCGTCGTCTTCTACGACTACCGGGAGCGAAAAGCTCACGAAATCTTTTTTAGCCAGGCTAAAGTAGTTAAAATCTATCGAGGTTTTTTCAGGTGAAAATATCGCGAAATAATATCCGCTTTGCGCGTCAAATTCGCCGCTCGTGGAGTCCACGCCCTGTTTGATGATGTCCTTATCCTCGATGAAAAAGTCCGCTATATTGCCTTTTTGCGCGTTTACTTCGACGATCATGATGAGATTTTTATCATCGAATTTATTGGTTTTATATTTTTTGACTTCGAGATTTTGAGCGACGACGTGATTGTATTTCTCGCCGCTTTTTAGCGCTACGATTTTAGGTAGCGAAAGTGTTAAATTCGCCGTTTGGAAAAACTCGCCGTTGCGCTTTAAATTTACCGTGATTTTTGGACTTTTTACGGCCTCGGCGGAGGCCTCTGCGTAAATTTGAGCCTTGTAAACCCCTTTGCCATCGTTATCCCAGCGTAAATTTGAGCTTAGCCATTTTAGGTTTTCGGTTTCGGGCAAGATGGTTTGCAGATCAACGGCGATGTTATCCTGGATATCGACCGAGAGCGTAAAGCTAAAAATTTGCCCAACGTAGACTTGTTTTGGCGCATTTAAAGCCTTAATGATGATGTCGTTTGGCTGCACGCGCTCGTAGAGCTGGCTGTCTTTTAAATTTAGCTCTGGTTCGTTGGTGGGTGCGATATTTTGCGGGATAGGCTGGCGCAGATGCGTGCCGCCTTGGTTGCTTGGGGTTTGGCTTTGAGCTGCGGGAGTTCTATTTTGCGTAGCCGTGCTTTGCGTCTGGCTCGGAGTTCTGTTTTGTGCGCTCGGCGCTTTGTTTTGCAAATTTGGCTTTTGCGCGGGCGTTTGCGGAGCAGGCTTGATCACTTTTTGACTTTGCTCGTCACCCATCATATCAAACACGCTAGGCTCGGTGGCTGTGCAAGCTAAAACAAATATAGTAAAAAAGGCTAAAAAGGGCTTTAGCAAACTAGCCCTTTTAGCATCTTTATTCCGTCGTCCGTGCCTAAAAACTTCTCGCAGGCACGCTCTGGGTGAGGCATGAGGCCGAATATCTTTTTGTTCTTATCGCAAATTCCTGCTATCGCGTCGACCGAACCGTTTGGATTTAGTTCCGCACCGTTTGCGTCGCAGTATTTTAGCAGCACCTGATCGTTGTCGTAGAGGCTTTTTAGCGTCGCTTCGTCGGCGTAAAAGTTGCCCTCACCGTGAGCGATCGGGATATTTACGATCTTGCCGACGCTCAAATTTGAGAGAAATTTGTTTGCGTTTGAGATCACTTTTAGGTGGTGATATTTTGAGATGAAGCTTAAATTTTCGTTTCGTCTCATCGCGCCTGCAAGCAGTTTTAGCTCGCACAGCATCTGAAAGCCGTTGCAAATACCAAGCACGTATCCGCCTTTTTGGGCGTGTTTTACGACTGCGCTCATTGCGGGGCTAAATTTAGCGATAGCCGCCGTGCGTAGGTAGTCGCCGTAGCTAAATCCGCCAGGAAGTACGATCAGATCGGCGTTTATCTCGCTTTCTTTGTGCCAGATTATCTGCGTCTGGCAACCCAAAAGCTCAAAGGCGTACTTTGTATCTTGCTCGCAGTTCGTGCCTGGAAACAAAACGATGGCGACTTTCATTTTGCGCTCTCGCATTTGCCGTTCAAATTTATCTCGTAGTCCTCGATGACGGTGTTTGCGAGTAGCTCTTCGCACATTTTGGTGAGCTCCTTGCGCGCTTCATCTTTGCTTGTGGCGTCTATGTCAAGCACGATTTGTTTGCCTATTCGCACACTGCTTACGTTGTTAAATCCAAGTGAGCCGAGTGCGTGCTCAACAGCCTTTCCTTGCGGGTCTAAAACGCCGTTTTTTAGGGATACGTTGATGATAGCTTTCATTCTAAACCTTAGATAAAATTCTTTTTAAAACTTCTTCGTAGGCGACTTTTACATTGCCAAGATCCTGGCGAAATCTGTCTTTGTCAAGTTTTTCGTTCGTAGTCGCGTCCCAAAAGCGGCAACTATCTGGGCTGATCTCGTCTGCTAGCACGATATTTCCGTCTTTATCGACGCCAAATTCCACTTTAAAATCAACCAGTTTCAAATTTCTATCTGCGAAAAATTTAAACAAGATAGCGTTTATCTCACGTCCCATGTGTTTTAGCCTATCAAGGTCGTTTTCGCTCTTGACTAAGCCCATGAT
>CAURMS010000132.1:0-4287 GCA_963526085.1 uncultured Campylobacter sp.
CCAGCCCGTAAGCAGCCAAAGCGCGTAGGCTATATAAACGTTATCGCCCATTTTTAGCCCCTTTTCGCCCAGCGGCGAAGCTTTGCCAGAGTATGAGTACGACTCCGACGTCGATCATAACGTCGGCGAGATTAAATATCGCAAACTCAAACCACTTGTGCCAATAAACGTAGTCTACGACGCCGCCGTGAACGAAGCGATCGAGTAAATTTGAGCTACCAGCGCCCAGGATTATACCCGCTCCTAGCGCGTGCTCCTCTAAAATTTCCTTTTTTTCGCCGTTTGCGCTTAAATTTGGCTCCGTTTTTGCTGCAGCTCGCGCGTCAAATTTACGCTTTAACCGCCAAAGCAGATAGCCGCAAACACCCGCAATCAACGCCAGCTGGATAAATTTGAGCCATTCTCCCAGAAACGCAAACATCGAAAACGCCACGCCGCGGTTGTATGCAAGCACTAGCGAAAAGTACTCGCCCTGCCACGAAAATCCGCCCAAAAATATCTGCTTGACCGCCTGATCTAGCGCGAAAACGACGAAAAACGCCGCGAAAAAAACGTCTAAAATTTTAGCCATTTAGAGCTTTTAGGAAAAATTTCTCGACCTCGTCCATACGGATTTTTAGCGCGTCGGCGCACTTGCCCTCGAGTAAAAGTCTGATGAGATTTTCGGTGCCAGAGTAGCGAAATAGCGAGCGGATGCCCTCTTTTGCGAGGCTTGCTTCAAGTTCTTTTAGCCCTGCGATGCTCTCAAGCGGCTTTTTCTCGGTTATCTTTAAATTTAGCAAAATTTGCGGATACGGTTTTATCTCGCTTAAAATTTCGCTCGCTTTTTTGCCCTTTTTTAGCACCAGTGCCGCAAACTGCAGCGCCGCCACGAGTCCGTCGCCCGTCTTTGCGTAGTCGCTAAATATGATGTGACCGCTCTGTTCGCCGCCAAAATTCGTACCGTTTTCTTTCATCTTTTCAAGCACGTATTTGTCGCCGACGTTTGCGCGCAGGAGCTTGATTTTGTGGGATTTTAGGTAGTCTTCGAGTGCTGCGTTGCTCATCACCGTAGCCACGACCGCACCGCCTTTTAGGGCTTTGTTCTCCTGTAAAAATGCCGCCATGACGCCTAGCAAACTATCGCCGTTTGCCACTTCGCCGCACTCGTCTACGACCACGAGCCTATCGGCGTCGCCGTCAAGCGCAAAGCCTAAATCCGCCCGTAATCGCACGACCTCGGAGGCTAAATTTTGCGGATATAGCGCGCCGCAGTTTAGGTTTATGTTGCTGCCGTTTGGCTCGTCGTTTATGACGATGGTTTCTGCACCCAGCTCGCTAAAGATAGTCGGAGCGACCCTGTACGCCGCGCCGTTTGCGACGTCTAAAACTACGCGTAGGCCGTGCAGGCTGAGGTTTTTAGGAAATGAGTTTTTTATCTGCACGATATAGCGGCCGATAACGTCGTCGATGCGCTTTGCCGCGCCGATTTCTAGCATCTGTTTTTGTGATCTCTCGATGAGCGCGTCGTCAAAATAAATCTTTTCTATCTGCGCTTCGGCTTCTTCGCTCAGTTTATTACCTTCACTGTCAAAAAATTTGATACCGTTGTCGTAGTACGGGTTGTGCGAGGCGCTGATCATGATGCCCGCGTCGCAGCGCATATCTTCAGTGAGAAACGCGATCGCAGGAGTAGGCATCGGACCGATCTGACGGACGTTGTAGCCCACGGCCGTGAGTCCCGCGACGATGGCGGTCTCGATCATATAGCCGCTTTTGCGCGTGTCTTTGCCTAGCAAAATGGTGTTCGTATGCGACGCAAACTGTCTAAAATATATCCCCGCAGCCATAGCAAGGCGCATGGATGTGACGGCGGATAGTTTTTCGCCGGCTTTGCCGCGGACGCCGTCGGTACCGAATAGTTTCATAATTTTTCCTTTTATGGCTTATATCGGCTTGTCTTTTGAGCGTCTTTGAATGAGTTTAAAATTTTCGCCCTGCGGCAGACTACCTTTGCTTCGCTTTGCTCGCAACTGCAAGCAGAGGTCTAGCCTTGGAACGAAAATTTCCGCACAACATTCAAATTCATCTCAAAATACTGCACCGCAGAATTTGCCAAACAGCTTTTTGCTTGGCAAATCCCATAAATTTATTAAATTTTCGACCTATTTTATCAAAAAATATCCAAATTTAAGTTGTAAATTTCCTCGCTTTAAATTTTACTTAAATTAAGCGGATTTTAAAACTGATTTTTATATAATCACGGACTAAAATTATGACAAAAGGGACATTATGGCAAACCATAAATCTTCTGAAAAAAGAGCCAGACAGACTATCAAAAGGACTGAAAGAAACAGATTTTACCGCACTAGGCTTAAAAATATCACTAAAGCCGTGCGCGTAGCCGTTGAGGCAGGCGATAAAGAAGCTGCGCTAAACGCGTTTAAAGTGGCAAATAAAGATTTCCACAGCTTCGTTAGCAAGGGCTTTTTGAAAAAACAAACAGCTTCTCGCCGCGTAGGACGCCTCGCAAAACTCGTAAACAAACTATCTGCTTAATCTAAATTTTAATGTTAGCCGACAAACTGCAGCCTTTTTTGGATCGCTACGACGAGCTCTCTCGTCTGCTTAGCGATCCGTCTATCACAAACGATATTGCAAATATGACCAAGCTCTCCAAAGAGCAATCAAATTTAGAAGATATCGCCTCGGCTGCAAAGTCCTATCTGCAAACTCTCGCGGACATCGAGGAGAACAAGACTCTGCTAGATGACGCCGAGCTTGGCGAGCTAGCCAAAGACGAGCTAAAAAATCTCGAATCCCAAAAAGAAAATCTCGAAGAAGAGATTAAAATTTTACTCCTTCCAAAAGATCCCAACGACGATAAAAACGTGTTTCTAGAGATCCGTGCAGGTACGGGCGGAGACGAAGCGGCGCTTTTTGCGGGCGATTTGTTTAACGCTTATGCGAGGTATGCCGAGCTTCGCGGGTATAAATTTGAGATCGTAAGCCAAAGCGAGGGCAACACGGGCGGCTTTAAAGAGATTATTTTGCTGATAAAGGGCAAGGGGGCGTACTCAAGGCTCAAATTTGAGGGCGGCACTCACCGCGTTCAGCGCGTACCCGAGACCGAAAGCCAGGGTCGTGTGCACACATCTGCAGTCACGGTCGCTATCATGCCAGAAGTCGAAGATAGCGAGATCGAGATAAATCCAAACGACCTTCGCATCGACGTCATGCGCAGCTCAGGTCACGGCGGACAGTCGGTAAATACGACCGACTCGGCTGTGCGTATCACTCACATCCCGACGGGCATCGTCGTCACGAACCAAGACGGCAAAAGCCAGCACAAAAACAAAGAAGCCGCGATGAAGGTGCTAAAAGCGCGCCTTTACGAGATACAAGAAGAAGAGCGCCTAGCTAAAGAAACCAGCGAGCGCAAAAGCCAAGTCGGCACTGGCGACCGCTCGGGACGTATCCGCACCTACAACTTCCCGCAAAACCGCATCAGTGACCACCGTATAAATTTGACGCTTTACCGCCTCGACGCGATAATGGCGGCGGGGCTTTTTGATGAGATTATCGAGCCGCTAATTGCGCATTATCAAGCTGAAGCGATCTCGGACGCTGAAATTTAAGTTGCTATAAATTTTGCGTAATTTTAAATTTTACTCTACGAGCGGTTGTATTCTAGGGTCTTTTTATTAAATTCGTATTTTGATTTTTGCTTTGCGCTATCGCAGTTAAATTTTAAAAAACCGTAAACCGATTTTGATAAATAAATTGCGATCTTTTAGACGGCCGTGGCGTTTGTTTTGCGGATTGATTTAGTATAAAGAGGTCGCGCCGGTTTTCGTTTGCTAAATTAGAAAATATTTTCTTGCTCTTTTAGACAAATTTAAACCCGGCACAAATTTACATTATTGCATTAAGATTTTTTGGCTTGGCGGCTCAAACCAAGACATCTAAAAAGCGCCGAGATAAAAGCAAATTTATAAAGTTATTTAGCTACGAAGCCATACTTTTGGCGTAACTTTGTTTAAAACTCTGCGCTTACGCATAAGAGCCGCCGAATTTGCCGCAGACTTTGCAATCTTGTAGCTTACGTCGGCGCCGCGTTTAAATTTAACATCGCCTGCCGAATTCGCCGTTTGTGATTAGTTAGATTAGCTCCCGATTTATGCGTAGCTTCTTACGCCAGGACCGTCTCGTCCGACTTTAGCGCCCAGGCGCTAAATTTTGCCGACAGACACGGGGCGCAGATGTTTGAAAACTTCCATCTCTACGCTTATGCGAAAAGTTACGTCG
>CAURMS010000133.1:0-4286 GCA_963526085.1 uncultured Campylobacter sp.
AAAACTCCCGCAAATCTCGCAAACCAGATTTTTTTAATTACCCCGATGATAAATAGCTCGGCGTAGACCACTATGAGCAGTATCAAAGCTGTGCCTAAATCAGGCTCTTTTAAAATCAGGACGAAAGGCAAAAGGATATAAAGGCTAAGGCGTAAAAAGTCCTTGAGACCGTAGCCGTTTTCCTCGGGCGGGCGCTGTTTGATGAGGTAGCCTAGCATCAAAAGAAGTGCTGGTTTCATGATCTCTGAGGGCTGAAGCGTAAAGTGGATAAAAGGAAACTCAAGCCATCTTTTTGCGCCCAGTTTGCTTGCACCAAAAAGATCGACGCAAATAAGCAGCACGACGCAAATCCAGTAAAATAGCGGTATGAGCCAGGCGATCTTGCGAATGGGAAGCAAAAAGAAAAATAAAAACGCCGCTAAACCGACGCCAAAATACACAAGCTGCTTGCCCGCTAGGATAGAATTTGCCTCAGAAACCAAAATGTATGATAAAATAATAATAGGAAATATCAAAAATGGCTGAACGAAGTCAAAATGGGTTAAAATTCGCCTATCGAGTCTTATCAAAAATTTGCCTTTTTTGAGCGATTATAGCATTTTAAAGGAAACAAATCTAAAAATGACGGAAAAAGAGATCAAAATTTTAGATGATACGCAGGCGAGGGCGGATGCGTTTTTGGCCGCCGAGCTAAATGTCGCTAGAAACCAAGCGCTAAATTTGATAAAAAGCGGGTCGGTTAGCCTAAACGGCAAGCCGCTAAATAAGCCTTCTGCAAAGCTAAATTTGGGCGACGTTCTGAGGGTCAAATTTGAGCAAAGCAAGCCTGATACGGCTAAATTTGAAGCGGAATTTGAAGTGCCGATCATTTACGAGGATGAGGATTTGCTCGTGTTAAATAAGCCCGCAAATTTAGTCGTTCATCCCGCTCCTAGCGTCAAAGAACCCACGCTTGTGGACTGGCTCGGGGCGAAGGGATTTTTGCTATCAAATTTAAGCGGACAAAGCAGGGCAGGCATCGTGCATAGGCTAGATAAAGGCACTAGCGGAGCTATCGTAGTAGCTAAAAATAACGCCGCTCACGCCGCGCTTTCAAGCCAGCTAAGCGACAAAAGTATGGGGCGCATTTATCTAGCGCTAACCGATCTGCCGCTCAAGCAAAACTGCACCGTCTGGCGAGCTATCGGACGAAATCCCGCTAACCGCCTAAAAAAGGCGATAGTTTCAAGCGGCCGCGCGGCAAAAAGCGCCTTTGCAAATCTACTTTTTAGCGAATTTGACGGCCCTGTACAGGGTAAAAACGCAGTCGTAAATTTGATTGCGGCAAAGCTTTTTACGGGTAGAACTCACCAGATCAGAGTGCATCTAGCTAGCCTAAACCGCCATATTTTGGGCGATGCTTTATACGGTTTTAAGAGCGAAAAGGATAAAATCGGCCGAGTAATGCTTCACGCCTACGGGCTGTATTTCACGCATCCGCGCACGGGCGAGCAAATGAGCTTCGTCGCGCCTATTTGGGATGATTTTAGTGAAATTTTACTTAGCAAATTTAGCAAGGAGAATATAGATGAAAAGATTGATTTTATGGGGCTTAGCGAGCTCTTTAGCCATTGTGATGAGTGGATGCGTATCCTCTAGCGGACCTGCGCAAGTAAATCCGAATTTGCCGACCGTCCAGAGCCTAAAAACTATAAGCGATATGACCGAAGTTGGCTTTGAGTGGACTCCGACTCCGACCTCAAACGTCGCGGGCTACTATCTATACCGCTCAAATCCAAACGAAAATAACGGCAAAATGAAGGTCGTAGCCGACATAAAAGACCGCTTTGCTAGCCACTACGTGGATGCAAATTTAGCTCCGGAGACGACATATGCGTACGAGATGAGAACGTATAACGCGAGCAAGCAAATTTCAGGCCCAGGCATGATCGTTAGCGCCACAACCAAGGCGCTTATGGACTCCGTGCCTTTTGTTAGAGCGCTTACGAATTTGCCAGAGCGCGTGAAACTCATCTGGAGACCGCATCCGGATTTGCGCGTGGCGTCTTATGTCATCGAAAAAGCCGATATAAATAAAGAAAACTGGAGACAAATCGCCGAGGTAAAAGGTAGGCTAAACGCCGAATATATCGATGACGACGTGAAGTCCGGCAGAAGCTATAAATATAGAGTTTTCGTAAAAACTACTAGCGGCACGATATCAAAACCTAGCGAGATCGTGGACTCCACGACAAAGCAGCTGCCAAGCGAGGTCGTAAACGCTCAGGCTACTCAAAACGTGCCTAAAAAGATTATCTTGACGTGGGACAGCGTGGCTAGCGACGACTTTGGCTACTACAAAATTTATAGCGCATCAAGCAAATTTATGCCATACACTTATCTCGTGAAAACCACGTCTAATAGCTACGAGGATCTCATAAACGAAAACGGTGCGACTAGGTACTATAAAATCACCATCGTCGATAAAGACGGCTTAGAGTCTAAAAAGCCTAGCGAACCTATCATTGGCATGACGCTAGGAGCTATCGATGCGCCGGTCGTATCCTCTATCGTGGCCGATAGTACGGCGGTTAAGCTAACGTGGAACGCCTCTGATAAGGCTAGAAGCTTTACCGTTATAAGAGACGGCGGCGGAAGCGAGCAGAAATTTACAAATATAACGGGCAATGAATTTGTCGATAATAGCGTTGCTTACGGGCAAAAATATAGCTACAAAGTTATCGCCGTGGATGAATACGGCATTAGCTCCGACGCTTCTGCAAAAGCAGAGATAGCCGTCGAGTAATGCCCAATTTTATAGCTAAAAACGTAAATTTTACTCCAAAAGAGTGCGGCGAGATAAGCTTTTTGTGGGGGGCTCGCGGCAGGCAGGGCGTTAGCCTCGTTTATACAAAAAGCTCTAGCGAGGAGTTTTTTATCACGCTAAAAAAGCGCGAAAAC
Organism: uncultured Campylobacter sp.; assembly: GCA_963526085.1. Classification (GTDB taxonomy): domain Bacteria; phylum Campylobacterota; class Campylobacteria; order Campylobacterales; family Campylobacteraceae; genus Campylobacter_A. The sequence continues at coordinate 2,941 of CAURMS010000133.1, forward strand.
GACTGGGTCGTAAAAGGCGAAAAGCTAACAAAGCCCGCTAAAATAGGGCTTTTGCAAAATGCTTTGGTTAAATTTAAAGAGCTTTATTGCGATCAAATTTTAAGCGAAGCCATCGCGGTAAAAAATACTCGCCTTACGCAAAAAGACTCGGCGATCTTTAGCGTGGGTGAGTTGCTTGAGAATTTAAATCAGAGCGAATTTGATAGCAAATTTATCGAGATTGGATTTGGTTCGGGTAGGCACTTGCTATTTCAGGCGGAAAATAACCCAAACACGCTAGTTATCGGCATCGAGGTCTACAAGCCCTCGCTCGAGCAAGTCGCAAAGCTGGCAAAAGCTCGAAATCTAAACAACGTCATGCTCGTAAACTGCGATGCGAGGCTGCTTTTATCGCTTGTGGAGTCAAATTTTATAGATAAAATTTTCCTTCATTTTCCGGTGCCTTGGGACGACGCTCCTCATAGACGCGTGGCTTCGGCTAAATTTGCCCTGGAGTGCGAGCGAACGCTAAAAGTGGGCGGTAAATTTGAGCTGCGAACCGATAGCCGCGAGTATGCGGACTTTACTTTGGCGCAAATTTTAAATTTGAGCGGTGCCGACGTGCAAATTTACAAAAACCGCGATCTAAAAATAAGCAGCAAATATGAAGATCGCTGGAAAAGGCACCAAAAAGATATTTACGACGTTATCTTTACCTGCGAAAAGCAAAGCGAACCAAGAGCTGATCAGGGCGAGCTAAAATTTGAAAACGGCTACGATGCGAGCAAGGTTGCGGCCAAATTTAGCAACCAAACGATAAAAGAGGATGATTTTTTCTTACATTTAGAGGAAAAGTACGAAAAAGACGGCGAAATTTTGATTCGCGCGGCGTTTGGCTCATTTAACGCGCCCGAGCATTGCTATGTTTTGCTCGGCGAAAAAGGCGCGGAATATTTTATAAAAAAGCCGCTTGTTACGGCTGAAAATTTAAAGGCGCATCTTGCGTTGAAGGAGTATTTGGCGGATGCAAAAAATAATTAGCGCAAGCGGGCTTTGCCTAGGATACGAAGGTTGTGAAAAGCTCATAACGGACGCGAAATTTGACATTTACGCCAATGATTTCGTTTTTATCACCGGGCAAAGCGGTAGCGGCAAATCAACGCTTTTAAAATCTTTTTACGGCGAGATAAAGCCAAGTGCAGGCTCTCTAAACGTCTGCCTAACCGATATGATGAATCTTGGCGGGCAAAATCTAGATAAACTAAGGCAGCGCATCGGCGTGGTCTTTCAAAACTACCGCCTGATAAGTGAATGGAATATCGAAAAAAACGTGATGCTGCCGCTGATGATAAAAGGTCTTAGCGCTA
>CAURMS010000134.1:0-4272 GCA_963526085.1 uncultured Campylobacter sp.
CTCGGATCTAAAATTTTAAACACCTGCTCATCGTAGGTTTTGGCGTTTTTCTTTACGTTATCTGCGTCAAGCTTTTTTCTAGTCGCCGATTTGCCGCTAGGATCGCCGATTTGCCCGGTAAAGTCGCCTATCAAAAACTGCACTATCGCGCCGTGCTTTTGTAAAAAAGCCATCTTTTGAAGCACCACGGAGTGTCCTAGGTGCAAATCCGGAGCCGTCGGGTCAAAGCCTGCTTTAACGTAGAAATTTTCGCCTTTTTCGTAGTAGTTTTTTACTAAATTTTCTATGCGCTCCTCGTCTATCATCTCGGCGACGCCTTTTTTTATCTCGCTCATTATTTTGCTCAAATTTTCGCCCATTTTCTCTCCTAAATTTATTAATGTCCGTATGCGTCGTCAAGCGACACGAAGTCTATAATCTTGTAGCGATCTCTTAGTCGCTCTTTTATCTCGTTTACGTTCAAAATCTCGCCAAGCTCGATCGTCAGCTCAAAAAAGTCCGCCGTCGCCTCTCTGGTTTCGGTGAGGCTGATAGTTACGAGATCGACTTGCATTTTCGCCATATACGTCAAAAACTCAGCTAACGACCCTCGCCTGTTTTCTAGGCTTAAGATAATCTTAAATCTATGCGGAGCGACTCGCGTCCATTTGACGAAAATCATCTCGTTTTTCTCCTCCGCTAGCTTCATAAACCGCTCGCAAAGCTTGTGGTGGACGGTTACGTGGTGATAGTTTCTAAATCCCACGATATCGTCGCCGCGCTTTGGATTACAGCAATAGTCAAACTCGATGCTGTTTATCTTGTGGTTCGAGTAGATCACGATGTTTTCAAATTTTTGCTTTTTGACGTTGTATTTGTCCGTCATCGCGATAGCAAACGGACGGTCTCTTTTTACGTATTTTTTTAGCGCATTTACCACGTCTTGTAGGTAAACCGAGTCAAACGCGGCTCTAAAAATTTTCTTGGTCAAATTTTCAGTCTCTAGCCACTGCTCGATAGTTTGAGAAGGCACGGCAAAGATTCCGCTTAAAATTTCGATCGCGACCATGTTGTTTATATCTCTTATTTTTTGCTTGCAGTACGAGCGGATCGTGGCTCTAGCCTTGCCCGTTTTTACGCTGCCCAGCCACGAACAGCGGTATTTTGGCTCATCTCCGGTCACGATGCTTACGATGTCGCCGTTTTTTAGCTCCGTTAGCAGCGGTACTCGCACGCGGTTTACATAGGCTTCTTTAGCGTGCAATCCTACGTGCGTGTGTATCTCGTAAGCGTAGTCAAGCGCCGTTGCGCCGCGCGGAAGCGTGAATATGTCGCCCTTTGGCGAATAAACCGCGACGTCTTCGACGTAGAGGCTGTCTTTTGCGTATTCGTAGAGCTCCTCAGGGTTTTCGCTTGCTTCCTCCATGCCGTTTTCTAAGCCGCTGATGTCGCTTAGCCAGTCAAGTTTTGGGTTTAAAAAGCCGCCGCTTTTATATTTCCAGTGCGCCGCGACGCCGTACTCTGCGGTTTTATGCATATCAAAGGTACGAATTTGCGCCTCAAAGATGCTTTTGTTATCAAATATCGTAGTATGTATCGTCTGATAGCCGTTTTGCTTCGGAAGCGCGACGTAGTCTTTGAAGCGCGAGATTAGAGGGTTAAAATTTATATGCAAATTTCCAAGCACCAAATAACAATCCTGCGGCTCTTTAACCAGCACGCGCGCAGCTAGCAGGTCTAGCACCTCCTCGATCGAGATACCTTTTCGCTGCATTTTTAAGTAAATCGAGTAGTGATGTTTGATACGTTTTTGTATCTCAAAGTCGTTTTCGCTAAAGCCGTTTTTAAGTAAAATTTGAAAAATTTTATCGGTAAACGCGTTTAGCTTTAGCACAAGCTGCTGTTTGTGCTCGGTTAAGTAGTCGTCGATTTTTTTGTATTCTTCTGGCAAAGCATACTTAAAGCTAAGATCCTCAAGCACGTTTTTGATCGACGAAATGCCCAGTCTATGCGCGATCGGAGCATAAACCATCAGCGTCTCTTCAGCTATTCGTTTTTGCTTTTCAGGACGCAAAGCTTGCAGGGTGAGCATATTGTGCAATCTATCACAGAGCTTTACCACGAGCACTCTCACGTCCTCGATGGAGATTAGTAGCATCTTGCGAAACGTCATCGCAGACGCTGCCAAACGCTCGTTTGACTCCGAGCTCGCGAGTTTGTCCTCTCTGATGGCTACGATTTTAGTTAGCCCCTCAACCAGCTTTGCGACCTCTTCGCCAAAGTCCTCTCGCACGCTCTCTATCGACCTATCCGTATCCTCAACCACGTCATGAAGCAAGGCGGCGATAATCATATCCTCGTCCCCGCCCATATGCGCCACGATGCAGGCCACTAAGATAGGGTGTATAGCATATGGTTCGCCGCTTTTTCTAAACTGTCCAGCATGCGAGATAACGCAGCACTCGATCGCGCGCTCTAAATTCGGCGTAAAATTTATCAGCTCGCCAAGTAGCTGTCTCGCCTGAGCGACGTCCTTGCAAGCGGTTATATCGTCGATTAATTGTTCTAGTAAAAATCCGCTATTTAGCTGCTTCAACTATGCCCTCTAAAGCTATCTTACCCTCAGCTATCTCGCGCAGGGCGATATCGGCAAATTTCATCTTGCTAATGTCGATATCAAGCAAGCTTTTTGCGCCGCCGGATAGAGCCTCGGCCCTTTTTGCTACGACTAGAGCCAGCTTATATCTATCGTCTCCGACGAGTTTTAGAGCCTTTGCCGCTACTTCTTCAGATCTCATTTATTCTCCTCAAATTTAATTTCTCACGACGGAGCAAAATGCGCTCTCGTCGCCTTGTATGATTTTAAGCAAATTTCCGTCTTTAAACATATTACAGACTAAAATCGGTAGAGAGTTGTCTTTAGCTAGCGCTATGGCCGTATCATCCATCACTTTGATATCGTCACTCATAGCAAGCTCGTAGTTTAGCTCTTTTAGCAACGTCGCATTTTCAAATTTATGCGGGTCTTTGTCGTAAACGCCGTCCACTTTCGTAGCTTTGATTATCATATCTGAATCTATCTCGATAGCGCGCAGGGTAGCCGCCGTATCAGTGGTGAAAAATGGATTTCCCGTGCCTGCAGCAAAGATCACGACGCGACCTTTTTCAAGGTGCCTGTTTGCGCGTCCGACGATGAAGGTCTCGCAGATAGCCTCCATCTTTATCGCACTTTGTACGCGCACGTCCAGACCTACGCTCTCTAGCGCTTCTCTCATAGCGATAGAGTTTATCACGGTAGCTAGCATGCCCATGTGATCGCCGCTAGTGCGCTTTATGATGCCGTCTCTAGCCGCGCTAACGCCGCGTATGATGTTGCCTCCGCCGATAACGATGCCCACCTGAATGCCGTTTTCGACTAGTTCTTTGATCTGCTTTGCGATAAATTTAAGCACCGCGTTATCTATGCCAAAACCGCTATCTCCAGCTAGCGCCTCGCCTGAAAATTTAACTAAAATTCGCTTTTTTCGCTCCATTTTTCATCTCCTTAAATTTTCGGATTTTAGCTAAATTTGCTTTAAATTTTGCTAATCTCGGCGCGCGAGTGCTATTTTAGGCTGATTAGCTCGAGGGGGTCTATGTGGTAGTTTTTCTGCGTAACTTCAAAGGTCAGATCTCGCTGCACGCGCCCGATGACGTAGCCTTTTTGCACTTTTGCGCCCACTTTTACGGTAGGGGCGATCTGGCTAAGGTGCGCATAGATCGTATGGATGCCGTTTGGATTTTCTATGATGACGACCTTATCTAGCATCGCGGTTTCTTTAGCAAAGACCACTTTACCGTTAAATACGCTTTTTACCTTTGCGTCCGGCGAATTTGCGCTAAGCACGACTGATTCGTTAAAAATTTTGATGTTATAGATGGGATCTACGTAGTTGCCGAATTTTTGTTTAATCGTAAAGCTCTCAAGCGGCGCGATAGTCTTTTCACCGCTATATTTTTTCACAAGACTCGTTTGATAGCTCGAACCAAACTGCTTTACATCGCCTTCAGACGCGCTTGCGGCAGCCTCGCCTTTTTTATCTTTCTTATTTTTTTGAGCTTTAGCCTCAGCCGCTTTTTGTGCGGCCAGAGCTTTTTTAGCCTCCTCACTCTCTCTTTTGGCGACGATTTTTAGCTCTTCTAGAGTCTTTCTGATCTCGTCTTGTTGAGCTAGTAGGCGTGAGAGTTGCAATTGATAAATTTCCTTATCCCCCTATAAAATTGCCAGCGTTATAATCTGCATATCTTGCAGGG
>CAURMS010000135.1:0-4263 GCA_963526085.1 uncultured Campylobacter sp.
ATTTGTCCGAAATTTTGAAAATTTAGATCGATTTGCGCGTAGTGTTTTTGCTTTTTGCCCTTCTTAAACCTGATATTTCCGCCCTCTACGCCCTCCCAGACGTAGGGCAGATAGGTCTGCACGCCGCCTGCGACCGCGGAGGCTAGCTGATGCATCTCGATTTGGGCTAGCAGTTTTGAGGCGGCGTCTTTTACAGGACTAGCATCTGGGGACTTTGACTGCATGTTTAAAAGCGCGCTTTTTACGTCGTTTTGTAGCACCTTTGCCGTCTCTTCGGCGCTTTTTGGCGTCACTGCGCCAAGCTCGCCGCGAGCGATGTTTTGCTGTTTAATTAGCTTGCCAACTTCATCGAGGTTATTTTTTGCTTCAAAGCCAGCTTTATCGGCGATTTGCAGGGCGAAATTTAGCTTTCTAGCCGCATTTTGCAGCTTGTCTTGCAGCGTCGCTCCCTCGTTTCCCTCTGCGCCGTCTCGGACGATTTTTTGCGCGAAATCGTTAAATTTATCCTGTGAGCCAACAAGTGCGCCAAGCTCGTCCGTTAAATCTTTTATCGCGCTTTTTAGCTCGGCGAAATTTAGAGCAAAGCCCCTGTTTTGACTTAGCTTTTCGCTACTTAAATTTTGCATTTTTTCGCCCGCGCTTGCCAGCAGCTGCGAGATTTTATTTAGCTCGTTGTTTAGCGTTTTTTCGTTTAGGCTTAGCCCGCTACCGCTCATCGCGTTTGCTTGTTTATCCATAAATTTAGCCGCGTTTTCTAATTTATCCGCGATCTCAAAAAGCTGTTTAAAAGGCGAGTTCACAAGCGTATCTTTGGCCGCAGCTTTGGCGTTTTGTAAAATTTGATCAAGCTTAGCAAAGCTTTCGTTCGTGCTTAGGCTGTCGTCTTTAGCTAGAGCTGAAATTTGCTCCAAAAGCTGCTGATTGGAGAGATTTTTTATATCGCCAAATAGCTTATTTATCGCGCTAGGTAGGTTAAATTTACCGTTTAGCGCGTCTTTTAAATTTGCCTCCAGCATGATACCAGAGCTTTTTATCTGTTCGTTTAGCGGCGCGTTTTTTAGATCGACGACGGGTTTTAAAAACTCTTTTAATTTAAGCGCGAATTCCTTTAGATCGGGCTCGTTTTCGGCAAGAGCCGCGAGATTTTTCATATCTTTTGCGAGATTTGGCGAGAGCTGGAGATTTTTTGCCTGAGCGGCTAGCTCTTTAGCCTGCGTCGGGCTTGATTTTAGCTCGTTTAAAAGCTTATTTACGAGCTTATCTAGATCCTTTACGGCGTTATCTGCGGCCTCGGAACCTAAATTTTGCGAAGGTGCAGGCTGATTTTTAAAAAGATTTTTGGTTTCGCTCGCCTGACCCGTCTGTCCGGCGCTTGGGCCGCCTACGCCGCCCGTTTTAGGCAGAGCGCCGCTGACTGCGGCCTGGGTCGCGATTTGCGAACTTACTGAGTTACTTACTGATTCCATACGGCTATATCGTCAAATTTGAGATTTTCATTAGCTATTTGCCATCGTGCCGGGACTATGCTCAAAGTCGCTTCTGCTTTCAAGCGGAACGGTCTTTTGCGTGAGGCAAAACGCGATGAGAAACGCAAGCAGCGCCACATAAACCCACATAAAGCCGTCAAAGCCTAAAATTTGCATGCTAGCGCCCATTATCACGGACGAAAGAAGTGAGCCAAAAGAGTAGCTAAAAAGTACGGCGCGCCCTACTTCGATGCCTTGATTTTTGTGTTTTAAAACGTCGTTGGCGCGAGCAAGCGACAGCGCATAGAGGCAAAAAGCGCCCGAGCCTAGAAAAAACGACAAAACGTACTGCGCGTAGATAGATGGTTTAAGCGCCAAAAAACAAATAGCCGCAAATAGCGACACGCCCGCGCAGCACATTATAGCGGGACGGCGGCCGAATTTATCCGAAAAGCCGCCTATGAGAGAGTGGGCGATAAAGCCGCCCGCCATCGCGACGGTCATAAAAAACGAAACCTCTCTCGCACCGTATCCTTGCAGCAGGATATAAACGCTAGCCATCGTAAAAAAGCCGTTTATAAGGATGCCGGCTACGATACTGGTAATGAGCGCCAAAGGCACTAGCGCAAATACTCTCGGGATCGAGACGCTCTTTTTTTCGGGGATCGGCGGCTCTTTGATGCGGATCAAATTTAACGGAATACTCGAAAACAAAATAAACGCCGCGCTAAGCAAAAGTACGTGAGAAGTGGATAAATTTAGCGATAGCACGAGGATACCCAGCCCAAAGCAGACGTAAAACGTGATCTCGTAAAACGCTAGTACTCGCGAGCGAACTTCGTTTCTGGCGCGCGCGTTGAGCCAGCTTTCGATTATCATCAAGATCGAGTAGTAGCAAAACCCGAGGCAGCCGCGCAAAAACGCCCAAAAATAGAGATTTTGGCTAAGATCGTGAAACATCGCCGCGATACCAAAAAGCGACGCAAATATCCCAAAGCTCCTGATGTGGCCGACTTTTGAGACGATTTTGTGCGAAAATATCGTAGCCGCCATAGCTCCAACAAAAAATACCGCGATAACAAATCCCGTCTCCAGCTCGCCCGCGCCCATTTTTTTTAGTTCGACGCCCGCAGAGCTGATGATGAGGCCGTTTCCAACAAACAAAAACGCCATCCCGACAAATAGTGCAAACATCGATCTGATCGTTATTATCGAGCTATTTCTCATTGCTTTTTACTCCATATATCAAAGCGCCCGCAGGCATCGCCACAAGCGCAATCAAAAACGCGACTATATCGAGGTTGCCGTGCCTTTTTAGCACCAAAAATCCGACTACTAAAACCGCATACGCAATTAGCCGAAAAGGAACGAAAGCGGTGAAGTAGTTGGGCGAATTTTGCTTTAAATTACGCGCGAAATTTTGCTTTTTTGACGGCTTATTTTTGCTATCTTTACTTGATTTGCTCAAATTTGACTCGCTTTCTGCGTTCAAATTTGACCCGCTATTTTGGCTTGCGCCGTTTAAATTCTGCTCGTCAAATTTGCCCTGCGCGGCTTTGTTTTGTTCTGTTGCCGCGTCAAATTTAACCAGCTCGTTTTCGTCGTTTAAATTTAGCTCCGCCGCTTGGTCAAATTTCACGTCCGTTTTTGCGAGGCCGTCCAAATTTGACGCATCCAAATGCTTAGCATCTTCGCGGTGCGGGTCATGCCCGTCAAATTGAGCCTCCGCGGGGCGATCAGGAAACTCCTCGTGATTTTCGCCCCATTCGTCTATGTCGTCCTCTGCGGAGGCGTCGTAGTCTTGCACGCCGTTTTCTACGCGTTTTTTGTAGGCTCTAAATGTCGCGGCCAGCACCAAAAGCGAGCCCGCAAACGCGACCTGCGAGCTGTAAAGCCACGCGCGGCCAAATGCCGCCGAGCCCAGCAATAGCAAAGCCTCAAACGCACCGTAAACGGCAAGGAGCTTAAAATTCACTCATCGTCCTCGTCATCGTCTTTCGCGGGTTTAAATTTGCCTTTATCTTTTAGTTCATCTAGACTTTTTATCTGCGCGTCGTAGGCCTTTTTGATGTTTAGGCCGGCTGCGGCGATACCGACTGCGATACCCGCAAACAGCGTCCACGTCCAGCCGGTTTCCTTCATCATCCAGTAGCCAAACCCGGCCCCGATAGCAAGCGCCACAACGATAGAAACGCCCAGACTTAGCTGCTCGGCACCCTTTACGACGTCGCCCAAATTTATCTTCGCCATTAGGCAAATCCCCAGCTGTTTTTCATGCGCTCTTGTATCGCTTCGCGCTCTTTTCTAGCCTCTTTTAGGCGCTCTTCTAGATCGGCGATCCTTGCTTTTACCTCGCGCATTTCTTCGTTTTCGCTCGCGTTCTGCGCGACTATCTCGGCAAAGCTCTCGTCCGCGGCTTTAATGGCAAATTTGATATCCTCTTCGCTCATCGCGTCGCAGATGAAGCCCGTCTCAAACTGGCTAGGTGCTAGATAGACGCCTTTTTCAAGCATTTTGGCGTGAAATTTGGCGTAAAGCTTGACGTCGCTTTTTAGCGCGTCGTCGTAGTTTTTGACCTCGCTTGCGGTAAAGAAAAAGCCAAACATCGAGCCTCGCACCGTCGTTTGCAGAGCAATGCCGTACTTCGCGGCGACGCTTTTTAGCCCGTGCGCGAACAGTACGGCTAGTTTGTTTAGACGGTCATAAAGATTATGATCGGCGAAAATTTTACTTAGGCTTGCGATGCCGGCAGCCATAGCTACGGGATTGACGCTTAGCGTGCCTGACTTATATACAG
>CAURMS010000136.1:0-4183 GCA_963526085.1 uncultured Campylobacter sp.
TTAATCTGAGGCATCTCGTTGGTAAAATCCATCAGCGTCCGCTCCACGCCGTGCTTTATCATCCCCTCTTTGTCGCACGGCACGAAGTCCCAGTCCTTTTGAAATACCGCGTGCTTGCCCATAGTTTGGTTGCCGTTGCGTTGCGTGTAGCCGTTTTCGTTTAGATCGTTATCCCACGGCCCCCACTCAAACGCCCCGCTAGGCCCAAACAGCGCGATCACGGGCACGTCGTTGGCTGCGGCTAGGTGCATGATCGCCGTATCCACGCCGATAAACATCGCGGAGCGCTTTGATAGCGCGGCGGTCTGCTTTAGGGTGAGTTTGCCGCCTAGATTTACGGGGCTAGAGGAGCACAGCGCCAGCACGTCGCCCAGCTTTTTTAGCTCGGCGTCGTTGTTGTCGGCCGTCAGCACGACCCGCACGCCAAGGCCCTCGCAAAAGTCGATTATCGCAGCCATAGTTTCGTCGTCCGCGCATTTAAACATCCAGCGGCTAGTTAGGTGCACGTGGATAAATTTGGGCGGCAAATTTAGATGACTGATGCACTCTGGATCAAAATACACGCTAACTCTTTTGCCGCTAGGCTCAAGCCCGAGCGCGGCTAGGGCATCTAGATTTCTATCAACTGTGTGGCGCAGACCGCCTATTTTAGGGGCTTTGTGCGTTCTTATTTTAGTCACGGTCTTGTTTTTGCCCTCAAAGCCCACGATGGTTTTGATTTTAGCGTATTTGGCGACGATGATGCCGCGATCGCCCGTCGTGGTCTGCACGGCGATGTCGTATTTTTGCTTTTTGATAGCGCGGATAAACTTTAGCTCGCGCCAAAGTCGCTTGAAAAAGCCGACCTCTTTTATATTTGCGCGGTCGTAGATGTGGATGTTTTGGATGTTTGGGTTGCCCTCGATCATCGCCTCGGTGCCCTTGTTTAGGGCGAAATCTATCTGTGCATCAGGGTAGATGCGGCGCAGGTTTTCGACGAGCGGAGTCGTGAGCAGCACGTCGCCGATGTTTCTAAATTTCATAACTAGGATTTTGATTTTTTTATCTTTCATTTTACGTACTTCCAAAATGTGTATTGCGCGTAGAGTCTTGCTATCACGTAGCCGCGCCAGCCCTCGCGCCAGCCGCCTTTTAGGAAAAATAGCTTAAAAAACGTCCACGCGGGATTTAAAACGGCCTTAAATTTGCTTGATTTTGCGCCCTTTGCGCCGAGGCTCGAGTAGCGATTTTGCTTAGTGATAAACTGCTCGATACTGTCGTAGGCGTAGTGTTTGAAGTGGTTTTTTAGCCTGCTGATTTCATTTTTGGCGGCGGTTAAATTTGCGCCATTTGCGGCGTCTGCTTGGATTTGTTCGCCCGTTTTTGCCGCGCTTTTTAAAACGACCTTTTCATGTATCTCGCGCCCGTCAAATTCCGCCCTCGTTTTATCAAACAACCTGACTGTGCAGTCGGGGTAAAGCCCCATCGTGCGCACTTCTTTGCCAAAAAATATATTTGTGCGAGCCACCTCGTATGCGCAAAACTCGGGTTGCTGCAAAATTTGCAAAATTTCCTCTCTCAGCGGCTCTAAAATCACCTCGTCGCTATCTAGCACGAAAACCCAGCGATTGCGCGCTAGATCCACTCCTAGCTGCTTTTGCGCGCTAAATCCTCGCCATTTTTCTCTGTGAAATTTGACGTTTTTAAACCCTGCGCAAATTTGCTCCGTAGCGTCGGTAGAGCCGCTATCGACCACGACGACTTCATCTGCAAATTCGCAGCTTTTTAGCACCTCGGCGATGTATTTTTCGCTATTAAGCGTGAGGATTACGACGCTTAGCATTTATAAATTTCCTCGTTAAAATGCTTAAATCGTTTGTGAAACCAAAAGTACTCGCCGGGCTTCTCGCGTACGGCGGACTCGGTGGCGTCTGATTGAGCTTGCGTGGCCTTTTGCACGGCTTCGTCTTTGTCAAAATCTCTAACGTCAATTGGCGGAAAAAAGCAAATTTCGCTGAGGTTTGCCCCTTTTTCGCGGATAAAGGCGGGCACTATGAGAGCGTCCGTTTTTTGCGCAAAAATGCTAACTGCGGGCGTATGCAGGACCTTTCGCCCGAAAAATTTGACCTCTACGCCCTCGTCTTTGGCGGTATTTTGATCGACTAGGATGCCGACTAAGCGGCGCGCCTTAACCGCTTTTAAAATTTGCTTGGCGCCGCCCATTTTGTCGATGAGCTCGATATCAAAGCGAGTTCGATTCGCCTCCAAAATGCGCTGCATGACCGCGCTATCAAGAGCGCGTCCGACGATGCTAACGCCGCCAAATTTGGCCGCCATCGCCAGCGAAAAGAGCTCCCACTGCCCATAGTGCGCGGTTTGCACGATGATTGGGCGGCCTGAGGCGAGCGCGTTTTGAAAGATTTGCTCGTTTTTAAATTGGACTTTTTCTAGGATTTTTTCCTTGCTCGCGTTTTGATTTTTTATAAAATTTACCGCAAATTTGGCGTAGTTGCGGTACGTGTCTTTGATGATTTGCTCTTTTTGCTCGGCTGTTAGCTCCTGAGCGTAGGCGAAATTTAGATTTGCTCTGATGATTTTGGTGTGCTTGGCGTCAAATTTATAAAATAAAAACGCGATGAAATTTAAAAATGGATCCAGCAAAAACGTGGGCGTAACGGTAAAGATAAATTTAAAAAATCTATAAAGCCAAAGGTAAAATAAATCACGCATCAAGTAGCCTTTTTGCCGCGTTTGCGATAGTCTGCGGCGCGATATCTCGCACGCAAAAGTCGCTTTTGTCTATCTTCCTCGCGTCTATTTTTTTGCCTGCGTCTATGGTTAAATTTACTGGCGTTGTGTAGGCATTTCGCTCTGCGGGTCGGTTGCCAAAAAGCGTGATGGAGGGGCGATTTTGCGACCAGGCGATATGCGTCACACCGCTATCGTTGCCGATAACTAGATCGCAGCTTGAGATGAAGCTCACGAGCTCTTTTAGGCTCAAATTTAGCGTTTTTGCGTTTGAGTTTTTGATCAAATTTAGAGCCTCTTTTTCCTCTCTTTCGCCGTTAAAGCAGACGAAAATTTCATTTTTCGGCTCGTCTAGTAGCGCGATAACATCGCCAAATTTATCGTAAATTTTACTCGGCTCGCTAGCAAAAGGCGCGATCAAAATTTTCTTTTTTGAGCTATCAAATTTACTTTGCTTGGCGCTAAAACAAGGCTGCTTGGCTAAAATCTCATCCTCGCTAAAACTAAATCCCAGAGCAAAAGCCGTAAGGCTCAAATTTCGCAAGATGATGTTTTGGGCGTAGTCGCAGTTAAATTTATGCCCGTAAAATAGTGCCGCAAGCGGTTCTTTCACGCTAAATTTATCAAATCCGTAGCTATTTTTGCCAAGAAGCTTCGCAACCGCAGCGGACTTAAGAAGTCCTTGCAGGTCGATGACGTAGTCAAATTTGGCCTCTTGCTTAGCAGACGCGATCAGCTCCAAGCTTTTTTTGTATTCGCCGTTTTTTAGCGGTAGCGATACGACACGCGAAATTTGCGGACAAAGGAATAAAATCTCGCTAAATTTGGCGTCGGCAAACCACGTTATTTTCGCTTTTGGCAGGTGTTTTTTGATAAACTGCAAAATAACTACCGCGTGGACGATGTCACCCAGGGCGGAGAGCTTGATAACGGCGATGTTTGGGGCTGGGTTTTTATTCATTTATCGCTTTTATAAAGATTTTTAGCTATCATTTTAGGCAAAAATAGCTAAAAAAGGTTTGAAATGGCTAAAAATTATATCTGCGTTTTTGACTGCGAAACGGTGCCAGACACCGCGCTTTTACGGAAAATTTACGGCTTTGAAGGGGGCGACGCGGAGGTGGCAAGGCAGGCGTTTGCCGCGCAAAAAGCAGCAAGCGGAAGCGAGTTTTTGCCCGTGATGTTTCACCGCGTCGTGGCGATTTCAGCTGTGATGGCGGACGAGTACGGTAAATTTTTGCGCGTAAGCACGATGAAAGGGGCAAACGAGCGCGAAATCCTAAATAAATTTATCGGCTTTGTAAATTCGCACAACCCGCGCCTCGTGAGCTTTAACGGACGGGGCTATGACCTACCGATGATGTTAACTCGCGCACTGAGGTACAACGTCTCGTTACCTAGCTTTTACGAGGTCGAAAACAAGGAGCTTGGCAAAGGCAAATGGGACGGCAACTAC
>CAURMS010000137.1:0-4180 GCA_963526085.1 uncultured Campylobacter sp.
TGATATTTTGTGGCGACGTAAATACCGCTCACCGCGAGATCGACCTTAAAAATCCAAAGGCAAATGCCAAAACCTCGGGCTTTTTGCCTATCGAGCGCGCGTGGCTGGACGAGGTCGTCGCACGCGGCTTTATCGATACATTTCGGCACGTGCGCGGCGACGTCGCAGACGCGTATTCGTGGTGGAGCTACCGCTTTAACGCCCGCGCCAAAAACGTCGGCTGGAGGATTGATTATTTTTTCATTTCATCAAGCCTCAAAGACCGCCTAAAAGACGCGTTTATCCTGAGCGATATCACGGGCTCTGATCACTGCCCCGTCGGCATCGAGATCGATTTGGACGGGCTTATTTAAATTTGCTTTTTAGCGGCGCAGGTTAAATTTGAGCTAAATTTACGCTTTTTGCGGCAATCGAAATTTGGGTTAAATTTGGCTTTGGCGCAAGGTTTGATTTCTAAATTTGAACGCAGAGTGCGCGTAAGGCGCAAAATTTAAACCTAAAATTCTGCGCACTGCATTAAATTTAACTCAAAAACCCATGATCTAAAAGGTGCGTGATTAAAATTTTAAATCCAAGAGCGATTAGGATAGCGCCGCCTAAAATCAGCGCCTTTTGCTCCAAAAACTCTCCCGCAAATTTACCGACGTAAAACGCCGCGACGCTAAGTGCGAAGCAAACTATCCCGATAATAGCGCCGCTAAAGTAGATGTCCGCGGCCGTAAAGCTCAGCGTAACGCCCACGGCTAGCGCGTCGATGCTGGTGGCAAATCCGCCTGAGAGCAGCGTCTTCGTATCAAGGCTCACGGCCTGCGCAGGCTCGTTTCTACAGGCTTCGCGGATCATCTTTATGCCCAAAAAGCCCAAAATCGCAAACGCGATAAAGTGATCGATCTGCGCGATAAATCTCGCGAACGCAGCGCCCAAAAAGTAGCCCGCAAGTGGCATCGTCGCCTGAAAAAATCCAAAAACAAATGCGATAAATAAAATCTTTGATAGCCCAAGACTGCGGTATTTCGCGCCGTTTGCAATGCTAAGCGCCGCCGCGTCCATAGCAAGCGCGATAGAGAGAAGTAAAAGCTCCATTTCATCCTTTCAAAAAGGCTAATTTTAACTCAAATTTTGCCTCTTGCGGTTAATCTCGCTCAAATTTGCGTCTAAATTTGACGTCTGAAATTTGGAGCCAAACAGACAAGCGTGCCGTATAAATTTGCGCTTAAATTTAACTCTTAAATCACGGTTCAAATTTGCGATTTAAATTTTTGTAAATTTAGTCCGCTGTGCCGTAAAAATGCGGGTAAATTCGCCCTAAAAAGGACCAAATTTACCCGTTTAAAAGCTGAAATTTAATATCATAACCGCCGAATTTTACTTTAAGGAAAAAGCGATGAAGAAAAGTTTGATCTTATGCGCGGTTTTGCTCGCCGTTTCGGCTCAGGCAGCCGGCTGGCAAGAGACGCTAAACCAAGGCGCGCAGATACTAGGCGCGGCAAACTCGGGCGACTATAAAAGCGCGGTCAGTTCGGCTCTAAACGCGGCCGTTAAGGAGCTATCAAACGGAGGATTTTTAAAAAACGCAACGGCTAAAATCCCGCTGCCAAAGAGCCTAGAAACGGCGGCAAATTTGGCTAAAAAAGTTGGTGGCGAAAAGTGGGCGAACGAGCTAGTAACCTCGATAAATAACGCAGCAAGCGCGGCCGTGCCGGGGGCTGCGGACGTATTTTCGGGCGTGATAAAAAACATGAGCGACGCGGACGTGAAAAAGGTGCTAGAAGGCGGCAAGGATAGCTTTACGAAGTTTTTACAACAAAACTCGAGCGAGAAACTGCAAGCCGTGTTTAAGCCGATCATCACCAAAATGATGAGCGATAATACCTTTGCCACGGCGTACAACGGGCTAAATTCGTTCGTCGCGGGTAGCGCGCTGGCAAAATCAGACGCCGCAAAGCAACTAAAAGGCATCGCAACTAGCATGGGCGCGGGCGAATACATCCCGCAAGAAAACGAGGATCTAAACGGCTATATCACGCGCAAGACGCTAGACGGGCTATTTAACGTGATGAGCGAAAAGGAAAGCTCGCTAAGGGGCGGCGCCGTGGAGCAGGGCACGAAAATCCTGCAGGGAATTTTCAAGTAAAATAAGGGAGAATAGTGAAAAATAGTTTGGAATTTCGCGCCGATGTGGGCATGATTTTTGTTGCGATAGTCTTTGGTCTAGGCTATCTGCCTACCTCGCTAGCGCTTGCTACCAACGGCGTTTTTGGCGTTTTGTTTTGGAGATTTTTGCTAGCGGCGATCATAGCCGGGGCGATATTTTATAAAAAGCTAAAAGACGTAAGCGCGCCTGATATAAAATCGGGCGTGATCTTGGGTCTGTTTTTGTTCGCGGGATTTGTTAGTCAGACTTTTGCATTTAAATACGCCGACACCTCGTCCGTGGCCTTTATCATCGGGCTAAACGTGGCTTTGGTGCCTTTTATCGCGGCAGGGCTTTTTAGGCATAAAATTTACTCCTACGCGTATGTGGGCGTGGCGTTTGCGGTGGCGGGGCTTTATATGATAGGCGATACGAAGGTGGGCTTTGGCCTGGGCGAAATTTTGGCTCTGGTTTGTGCGTGCGCCTACTCTTTTCACATCGTTCTCACCAACCGCCTGGTGCAAAAATGCGACCTCGTAAATATGGTTTATTTTGAAATTTTGACCCTAATCGCGCTTTGTTTTGCGGCTATTTTGGTTTTTGAGGACGCTAAAATCGCTCCCGTCGTGGACAAGGCGTTTATCATAGCGATGCTAGTCGTGGGCGTGCTGGGCACGGCGTTTGCATTTTTCGCGCAGGCCTTGATGCAAAAATTTACCACGCCCGTTAAAACGGCGATATTTTTCACTCTTGAGCCCGTGACTGCCGGAGCGATGGGGTATTTCATCGGCGCGGAGGACATCAGCGCATATAGGCTTTGCGGCGCGGCGCTTATCTTGGTCGGAGTTTTGATCAGCGAGATAGGCGGCTACGCTAAAAAGGAAAATTTAGCCTAAATTTCGGCGGGTTTTTGGCGTTTCGCTCAAAGCGCCGATCCGCTGTAAAATCAAATTTATAAATTCGCCGCCAAATTTACTCTCACGGCTATTTTATCCCATTTAAATTTATCGCCATTTTGCCAGCTAGCAAGATGGTGGCGACTCTCAAATTTGACGCGATAAAGCCCGAATTTAGTCAAATTGCGTTAAATTTGCCCCTTAAATTTAGCTAAAGAAATCAGATGAAAAAATCAACCGAATTTAAGGCCGACCTCGCGCTATTCGTGATCGCGGTGGTCTGGGGCGTGACGTTTTTGCCGATGGCGCAGACACTAAAGACAAACGGCGTTTTTACGCTTTTGTTTTGGCGATTTTTGATCGCGGCCGCGCTGATGGCGCTAATAAGCCTCAAATTTGCGCGCAAGATCGACCGCAATTCGTTAAGATTCGGCGCATTTTTAGGCGCGCTTTTGTTTGCGGCCTTTACGCTTCAGACCTTCGCTCTCAAATATGCCCCAAGCTCAACCGTCGCCTTTATCACGGGGTTAAACGCCGTTTTTACGCCATTTATCGCGCTTGCGTTTTTCGGACAAAAGGTCGTAGTCTACGCATTTATCGGCGCGTTTTTATCGGCGGCGGGGCTTTATTTGCTAACGGGCAGCGAGCTGGGTTTTGGCGCAGGCGAGGCGCTTAGCGTCGTTTGCGCGCTTGGCTTTGCGCTGCATATCATTTTCACGGGCGTTTTAGTGCGAAGGTGCGAGCTTTATTGGATGGTGAGCGCGCAGTTTGCGGTCGTCGCGGCGCTTTGTTTCGTCGCCGCGCAGATTTTCGAGCCTCGCGGCGTCGTGCCCATTTTAGACGAGGCGTTTTTCGTCGCGGTCGCGGTGACGTCGGTATTTGCGACGGTTTTGGCGTTTTTCGTACAGACGGCAGCGCAGCGCTACACGACGCCCGTTAAAACCTCGCTCATCTTTACCTTTGAGCCCGTGAGTGCGGGGATCGTGGGGTATTTTTTTGGCGGCGAGATACTAAGCGGCGTGCAGATAGCAGGAGCCGGACTCATACTCTTTGGCATCGTCGTTAGCGAGGTCGGCAGCTACTATAAAAACAAAAGATCGCGAGAAGCCGGCTCGTAAGGGCGGCTAAATTTGACGAATCTAATCAAAGG
>CAURMS010000138.1:0-4175 GCA_963526085.1 uncultured Campylobacter sp.
CGAGACCGATCCTTGGGCTTGCGGATTTAAATACAGCTCTCGCATGCAAATGACGGGCGGTCCTTTCACGGGCGATCTAAGACGCATAATGAACTGGCTATTTAAAGGCGAGAGAAAAGTCGTGACTAAAGGCTATTTTAACCCGGTCGAGTATCACAACCATCCAAAAGATATCTGGTGGGGGCTATTTTACGAGCCGGTGATTAAATTTACCGAAAAGGTCGCCGATAAAATAGGCATAATGCAAAGCGGCTACACCAACGTTTACGCGCTATATATCCTCATATATCTTTGCGCGATACTAGCGGTTAGCTACTTTTTGATATAGGGGGCGTGAGATGGAAATTTTACAGACTATACTTTTGATGATATTTCAAGTAGTCGTCATCGTCTTGGTTGCGCCCTTGTTTGACGGTATGGCCAGAAAACTAAGAGCCAAACTACAATCAAAACAAGGTAGCGATTTCTTCCAGACGTATCGCGACATCATAAAGCTATTTAGACGCGGTAGAACCGTGCCTGCTTGCTCTCACTGGGTATTTAGGCAGGCTCCGTTTTTCTTGTTTGCTACTTCGGCGGCGATACTAGCGGCTATTCCTATTACTTATAGTAAAAGCACGATTTTTGGAGCATACTCCGATATTTTCGTGATTCTTTACCTAGGCGCGCTACTTCGCTTTGTTTTCGGCGCTGCGTCTATGGATAGCGGCAACCCGTTTGCGGCTACCGGCGGCGGACGCGAGCAGATGCTAGCCGTTTACGTAGAGCCGGTGATGATAATGTGCCTAATCGTCGTTATGCTTGCAGCCGGAACGTCAAATTTAGTAGAAATCCAATCAATGGTAAAAAGCGGACAGATCGGATATCAGATCCCAAGCTTTGCGGTTGCTTCGATCGCGTTTTTGTGGTGCATATACGTTGAAACCGGTAGAAAGCCTTTTGACCTCGCAGAAGCCGAGCAAGAGTTGCAAGAAGGCTTGCTAGGCGAATACGCCGGCTCTGACCTAGGCCTAGTTCAAGCTTCGCTTATCTTAAAACAATTTGCGATGATCGGGCTTTTTCTTTCGATTTTCGAGCCGTGGAATTTTAGCAATCCGTTTTTAGCGGTGATAATTTTCGTCTTAAAAACGGGAGTGTTTTACGTAGCGGCCGTGTTTATAGATAACTTCGGACCTAGGTTCCAGATGACTTCGTCCTTGCGTAAAAACGCGGTAGCCGCTCTAGCCATATCTTTCGTGGCTTTGACGCTTTACGTCGTGGGGGTGTGAGATGAATATTTTAGATACTTTGGCTATCTGTATGATGGTAACGTCTTTGGCGGTTTTTGGGCTAAGAAGCCTAAAACTATCCGTCATAGTTTATGGAGTTCAGACGCTGCTATTAGTCGGGATATTTTTTGCGTTGTCGTCTAAATTTAACGCCGAGCAACTATCCACGTGGGCGGTCGTGGCGTTTTTTACGAAGGTTTTATTCGTGCCTGCGATCTTGCTTTGGCTTATTAAAAATCTTGGCGTCGTACACGAAGACGAGCCCGTAGGCGGCTTTTTTGTGAGCCCCGTTATAGCGATGGGTTTTAGTTTGGCTTTGGCGATGAGTATTAATCCGATATTTTTGGAGTTTTCGCTTATTAAAGAAAAGATAATGCTACTAGCCGCGGTTTGCGTGTTTATGATGGGAGTTTTTGGCTTTATGCTTAGAAACTCTTTTATCAAGCAAATTTTAGCCTACTGCCTTTTTGAAAACGGCATACATCTAAGCCTAGCACTCATGGCTTACAACTCAAACGAGCTTGTAGAGCTTGGCATCTTAACGGACGCGATTTTCGCCGTTATCATCATGAGCGTTTTAGCGATTAGATTTTATAAAGCATACGGCAGCCTTGACACGTCTAAGGCTACGAATTTAAGGGGATAGAGATGGATAGTTTAACTTTGGTATTAATTTTACCGCTTCTTGGAGCGATACTGCTATTTTTCTCTCCGAAAAATTACGCGACTTTGAGTTTGCTTCACGTAGCCGTTAGCGCAGTTACGTCTTTAGCCTTGCTATTTAACGTAAGCAAGGTTTTAACGGGCGGTACGTTTTACGCGCACGATAAATTTTTGTTTTTAGACAGCCTTGGCTGCGTATTTTTGATACTTATCGCGGTTACGGGACTACTAGTAAATTTATACGCGACCCACTATATGAGATGGGAGCTTGAAGAGGGACATATAAATTTAAGCGCGCTTAAGAAATACTACGCGCTTAGCCACGTGTTTATCTTTACGATGAGCTTAAGCGTCATCTGTAACAACGTTGCTTTCATGTGGGCCGCGATCGAGGCTACTACGCTTTCATCGGTGTTTCTAGTCGCGATCCTAAAAGATCAAAAATCAACCGAGAGCGGCTATAAATACATAGTCCTTTGCTCTATCGGCCTAGCGTTTGCGCTTTATGCGACCGTGCTTCTTTACTCTGCGACCTTTGCGGAGATAAAAGACGGCGAGGCAGCGATGTTATGGACCGGCATAATGGCAAATGCTAAAAATTTAAGCCCTGATGTTGCAAAGCTAATCTTTGTCTTTGCGCTTATCGGATTTGGCACCAAAGCCGGCCTTGCTCCTACGCACACCTGGCTTCCCGACGTTCACGCCCAAGGCCCAGCCCCGATTTCGGCTCTGCTTTCAGGCGTTTTGCTAAAGTGCGCGATGCTAGCTCTTTTTAGATATTACGCTATCGCGGCTCAAGCTACCGGTATGGAGTTTGTTCAAAGCGTGATGATAGTTTCCGGTCTTATCACGCTATTTGTGGGCGGAATTTTCCTAATCAGACAACACGACGTAAAAAGGATGTTTGCCTACCACTCTATCGTGCATATGGGTGTTATAGCTTTTGCTTTGGGAGTCGGCGGATTTTTCGGGCTATTTGCGGCTATTTTTCACTGCCTAGCTCACAGCTTTACAAAAGCTCTTGCGTTTTGTTCAACCGGCAATATCGCTAGAATTTACGGACACAAAGATATGAGCAAAATGGGCGGTATGATAAAGATAGCTCCCGTAACTACGATGATGTTTGGCGCAGCGGTTTGCTCGCTGGTAGGCGTGCCAGCGTTTGCGATATTCGTTAGCGAATTTAACGTCTTCGTCGGCGCCGTAAATAGCGGTCAATACTTTAGCGTCGCTTTATTTGCGATAGCTCTTGCCATCATCTTTATCGCGGACTTCTCGCACTTTAACTTAGCAAGTTTTGGCGAACCTAAAGGCGCGGTCGTTCACAATAAAGAGATGAGTATATTAGAAAATTTACCGCTTATCCTGCTTTGCGCTTTGATTATAATCTTTGGCGTTTGGCACGTGGATAACTTTTATACGCTGGTTGAAAACGGCGTTAAGATAATAACTGGAGAACTATTATGAGAGGCGATAAATTCGTTGAAATTTTAAAAACAAAGGTAAAGGTTCTAGAAGTAACCCGCCAAGCCGACGATCAAATTACCGTCCTAGTGGACAGAAACGACCTTCCGCTTGCGGTTAAGACCCTTTACTACGATATCGGCGGTTTCATCTCTACGATGATACCTAGCGACGAGAGGACTATAAACGGCTGTTTTGCGCTTTACTACGCTTTGTCTATGGAGGGCGGCAAGATGACGGAAGAAGACGACTTTGATGTCGGGGATAAGTGCTTTATCACCGTTAAAACGCTAATTCCCGGCGTCGATCCGACGTTTCCGTCGGTTACGCCGCTAGTGCCTGCTTGCGTTTGGTACGAAAGAGAAGCCTACGATATGTTCGGCCTAGTAGCCGAGGGCTTACCCGATAAGCGTAGATTGGTGTTAAGCGACGATTGGCCTGACGGCCTTTATCCGCTTAGAAAAGACGCGATGGACTACCGCTACCGCCCAGATCCAGTCGCTCACCAAGATGAGCCCGACACCGAGTTTTTGTTTCCAAAAGGCGATAGCGTCATCGACGTGCCGCTTGGGCCTTTGCACGTAACTAGCGATGAGCCGGGACACTTTAGGTTATTTTGCGACGGCGACGAGATTATAGACGCGGACTACCGCCTCTTTTATCAGCACCGCGGTATGGAAAAGCTAGCCGAAAACCGTATGAACTACGATCAGATGGGCTACCTTGCAGAGCGCGTCTGCGGAATTTGCGGCTACGCTCACGCGATTGCGTGTATTGAAG
>CAURMS010000139.1:0-4129 GCA_963526085.1 uncultured Campylobacter sp.
TATCAACCATACTTTGAAAATTTACGGCGCCAAGGAGCTATTTATGGCGAAGGAAAATATCAAAAAGATGACTAAGCCCGATACGTTTGCGATCTGTTTTGCGTGAAATCTGATGGAGGAATTTGATGAAATTTGCGATAAATTTCATCAAATTTTAAAAAGGCAAATTTAGTCTATACTCGCCTTATCTTTGTATGCGTCTAGCGTTTGGCGGTTTTCGATGTAGGCGTTTAGCTTTTTTTGATTTTCTTCAAAAAAGCTCTGAAAGTCCTGCTCGCTCGTCATCTGTTCTTCGCCGAATTTATCCAAAAGCACGTTTGATGTGCCTGTTAGCACGAGGTAGCGCCTATCAAGGTGCTGAAAAAGAACGACTTTGTTCGTGGCATCAAGCGGTTTTTCGTAGATTATCTCTACGCCTTCGTCGCTTTTTACCTTTTCAAACCAGCCGTTTTCGCGCTTTGTTTTTATCGTTTTTTGCTTATTTTTTAGCTTTGCCTTGATGACCAAAAGCACGACCAAAAGTAGCGCCAAAACGCCCAAAACCGAGTAATATCTATAATCGATCATATCGCTCATGCCCTGCGTCATGAAATTTACGTCGCCGTTTTGCGCACCCAAATTTAGGCCGGCACCTTGAGCAGACGCGGTCAAATTTGAGGCATTTTGATCGACGGATAAATTCGTCGCTTCGGTTATATTTTCTCTAGTTTCTTGCGGCGAGAGCGCGGTTGCGGCGGCTGAGTTTGCCGCATTTTCAGGCGTCACGCGTATGCGCAGGCCAAAGCCGTCGGTGGTTTTTGACGCGCTAACGGCCACCCGAGCGTCGCTTTTTATCACGAGGGTTAAATCTTGGCCTCTAGGCTCAAACAAAAGCTCTTGCAGTATGCTTGAATTTACGCTTTTTTCGATATTTTGGTCGTTTTGTAGGTCTTTAAAGAGTAGAGTTATCGCGCCGTCTTTACGCTCTTGCAAGATCGCTCCGCTATAAGGAGCGTCAAAGCTAAGCATAATATCGACGCGGTCGCTGCGCTCGTAGACGTTATACGTGGATAAATTTGAACCCCAAAGTGCAGCGAAAAACAACAAAAGCGCGGCGAAAATCCTCATAATTGCTCTCGTTTAAAGTACTGGATGACGGACTTTGAGTCGAGGATTTCATTTATCCTGATGGCGAGGTTTTTTTCGTAGACCATCACTTCGCCCTTGCCGAAAATTCGGTTGTTTATAAAAAGCTCCACGCTCTCGCCGGCCGGCTTTTCTAGATCGATAACCGAGCCAACTTCGAGCTTTAAGAGCTGCTTTACGCTAATGGTCGTGGTGCCCAGCTCTGAGATAAAATCCACTCCGATATCCATCAGCTCGTCGTAGCTTTTAAAAAGCCCGCCGCGCTCTTGCAACATCTCCTGAACCCCTTGCAGCGCCGTTTCTACGGCATTTATCTCTTGTAGTTCTTCGCTCATATTTTTTTGTATCCTACTTGAAATGTTCTATTTTTGATTTTATAGACGCGTTTGTCGTCTAATTTGACGTGAAAGCTCGTCCTGCCTAGATACTCGGGAGTGCCTAGTTTATAGGCGTTTGCTTCGCGTTCGTTGAGTAGATTTTTAGCGTAGCCGATTGCGAGATTTGCCACCTCTTTGCAGATATCGCTTAGCTCGTCTTCGGCTAGTTTATCGACGCCAAGGAGCACGCTAGCAAAGCGATTTAGCGTATCTTTTTTAAAGTAAAGATAAAAGCGAAACTCCTCTTTGCCCTTAAATATCGGCAAGCTCGAGCCGTAAAATTCGCCTTCCGCGCTCTTTGCGCTCTCTACTTTGTAGCCTAGAGTATCCTCGCACAGATGCTTGATCCCAAGCTCCGCAACGTCCATCATCGCGCCGTCCTTTAAACGAAATTTTTTGATTATACTTAAATTTAACGCAAACGCGGCTAAATTTAAAAAAGTTTATTGATTTGCTTTATCAGCTCTTCGCCCTCAAATTTGGCCGTGAGCTTTACTATCTCGGTCCCGATTATCGCGCCGTCGGCATATGTTTTTACCTCGTCGGCGTCGTTTTTATTTTTCACGCCAAAGCCCACCGCTACTGGCAGATCGCTTCTTTTTTTTAGACCCTCTACGAGCGCTTTTAGTCTCTCCTCGCTTGCTCGCTGCGAGCCGCTTACGCCGATAGCGCCCAGAGCATAGACAAATCCTGAGCCGAATTTTAAAATTTTATCCGCGCGGTTTTGCGAGGTGACGCTGATTAGCGGGATGAGATCAAGGTCAAATTTAGCGCATAGCCCCGCTACCTCCTCGCTCTCCTCAAACGGCAGATCGGGGATGATGAAGCCCGCGATACCGACCTCTTTTGAACGGGCGATAAAATTCTCTACGCCGTAGGCAAATACGATGTTAAAATACACGAGAAATACGACCGGTTTATTTATCTTGCCTTTGCACTCTTCTAGCATGGCAAATATCGCGCCCGTATTTACGCCCTTTGCGGCGGTTTCAAAGCTAGCCTGCGCGATGAGTTTGCCGTCTGCGAGCGGATCGGAGTAGGGGATGCCAAGCTCTAGTAGATCTAGGCAGCTGCCGTCTAAATTTAATAAAAACTCTTTCGTCGCTTTGACGCTAGGATATCCCGCCACGACGTAGCCGATGTTTGCCTTTTTGCCTGCGAACGCGTCTTTTACCTTAGCCATAAATTTTTCCTTTCTCGTAGCTCATCACGGTGTTTATGTCCTTGTCGCCGCGTCCCGAGACGTTTACGACGATGACGCTTTTTTTCGTCAAATTTGGGCAGAGCTTTTCTAGGTACGCTAACGCGTGCGAGCTCTCGATCGCAGGTATGATGCCCTCTAGGCGGCTGGTTAGATATAGCGCGTTTATGCACTCGTCGTCTGTGACACCGTAATAGGCGGCTCGCTTGCTCTCGTGCAGGTGCGCATGCTCAGGACCCACGCCCGGATAGTCAAGCCCCGCAGAGATACTATGCACGGGCTCGATCATGCCGTATTCGTCCTGTAAAACGATCGTTTTCATGCCGTGGATGATGCCTGTGCGGCCCTTGGTTAGAGTTGCGGCGTGATACGGCGTGTGTGCGCCTAGGCCTGCAGCTTCGACTCCGATCAAATTTACGTCCGAGTCACCCAAAAATGCGCTAAAGATGCCGATGGCGTTGCTGCCGCCGCCGACGCAGGCGATGACGTAGTCCGGATGTACGCCGTACTCTTTTAGCTGAGCCTTGGTTTCGCGGCCGATGATACTCTGAAAATCGCGCACGATCCTAGGATACGGGTGCGGGCCGACTGCCGAGCCGATGACGTAAAATGCGCTTTCTATCTCGTTTACCCACGCTTGGATCGCTGCGGTAGTGGCCTCTTTTAGCGTTTTTAGCCCATCTTCTACGCTAACGACTCTGGCGCCTAAAAGCTGCATGCGAAACGCGTTTAGCTGCTGACGCTCGACGTCGGTAGCACCCATATATACGTCGCACTCAAGGCCAAGCAGTGCCGCCGCCGTCGCAGTCGCTACGCCGTGCTGGCCTGCACCCGTCTCTGCTAAAACCTTCTTTTTGCCCATTTTTTTGGCTAGAAGCGCCTGGGCTAGGGCGTTATTTATCTTGTGCGCGCCCGTGTGGTTTAGATCCTCGCGTTTGAGGTAAATTTCATGCCCGTAGTGCTCGCTCAGGCGTTTTGCGTGATATAGCGGACTAGGGCGTCCGACGTAGTTTTTTAGTAGGTCGTCTAGCTCGGCCTCAAATTCAGCCGTTTTTGCGATACTTTCGTACGCGGCCTCGAGTTCGTCTAGCGCGAACATCACGGTTTCGGGCACGAACTGCCCGCCGAATTTTCCGAAATATGCTTTGGTGTTCATCGGTATCCTTTAAATTTTCGTTCTATTTTAGCATTTTAAGTTTTTATTAGGCTTATTTTGGGTGCGGTATATCAGCGTTAGCCGGCAAGTAGGCAAAATGAGAAAATTTGAAACGAGCGGTATTTTATTTGTACTAGGTGGTAAAGGCGTAAATTTGCATCCATCGCAAGCAAAATTTAACCTTTATCAGCTCCAAAATTTTCTTTATTTTTTTAACCGATTTTATACCGTTTTCGTCCTCGACTCTTGAGTTTAGATCAAGCACTCGCG
>CAURMS010000140.1:0-4122 GCA_963526085.1 uncultured Campylobacter sp.
ATGGTGAATATAGATTTAAAAAAGCTTTGCAAATTTGATCCTTTTGCCAATGACTAAATTTACGAAATAGTAGCCAAAGGGCGGTTAAATTTGAGTGAAATTTGGGCTGGAGAGTTGAAAAAAACGAGAGTAAATTTGAGGCGGGTTAAAGAGGCTAAAAATCGCGCCGAAAACGGACGGGTTTTTCTAGCTAAATTTAAAGCGCAAATTTGACGAGAGACGGCCGCTCGGGCGACTCGGGCAAGTTAAATTTGCCTGCCGGCACGAGCCTAGCAAGCAAATTTAAGCGGGCAAGCCTCAGTCGTCAAACTCTTGCGAGATGACGGGCGAGAACTCCTCCCAGCGGAGTTTGGTTTTGGCCGTAGGCATCTTGCTTTGAAACGGCTCTTTTTTCATCGAGGCTACCGCCGCGCTGTCGCCGATCGGCGCAGGAGGTGCCTCCACGCCTAGCACCGCGCGCTCAAGATCGATAAAATCGCGCAAGATAACCGCGTAAGAGGCGAAAAAGTCCGCATTTTTGTGAGCGGATAAAAATTTGATAAATTCGTCGATAAATTTGTTCGTAACGTCCGTAAATAGCTTGCTGCTGATATTTGCCGCGCCCGCTACTTCGTCTCGCAAAAAGGTCGCCGTGGCTAAAAATATAAATCCGACGTAGTCCTCGCTGTCCTTGCAGACGTCCTTGTCCCTGCGGTACGGGCTTAGCTTTAGGCACTCGATCACGCGCAGCCTAGCCGCGCCGTCGTCGCGTCCGTCCTCGTAAAATGAAGCGTTTAGCGGGATATTTGAGTAAGAAAAGTCAAAAAGCACGTCGTTTTGCTCTCTGGCGAATTTCTCAAAGTCAAATTTGGCTAAATTTGCAAACGCGGCTTCGCTCCCCGGCGTAACGGGACTAGTCGCGAGATAGGCTAGCTGCTCGCGCCAGCGGTCAAATTTACCGCCGTGCTCGTGAAAAAACAGCGGATAGGCCAAAAACTCGTAAAAATACGCACGCGCCTTGGTTAAGTTATTATCCATTTAAAACCTCTTCTTTCATTTGATCCATTTGCGCTTTTATCATTACTTTGGCTTTGCAGTCCGAGCAGCAGTAAAGCGTCTTTAGCTTGGCTTTGTCGCCGTTAAATTTAGGCGCCATGATCGCGGCGATCTTTTCGACGGCCTTTTTGGTCGCAAACTCCTTACCGCACTCGATACAGGCGAAAAGCTCGTCTCTGGCTAGCTCGCTAAAGGTAAAGAAACTAGGCTCCAGATCGATCTTGCCGGGGCGTAAAAATATCGTGTCTTTTTCCGCGCAGCTAAGCTCGCAGTATCCGCACGCGGTGCAGACGCTCGGGTTAAAGACGATGGAATTTGTCTTTTTATCGGCGACCAGGGCGGCGACGTTGCACGCTCCCACGCAGCTTAGGCACAGCGTGCAGGTGTCCTGATTTATCTCGACGCGGCCGTATCTGATGAGCTCCGTGGTGCTAACGGAGCCTAAATTTTGATCTCCGACTAGCCACTCTAGGCGTTTGGCGAAAATTTCGCGCTTTGGCAGGGCGTACTCGGCGATGGAGTGCTGCGAGCCCTCGATAAATTTGGCCTGAGATAGGGCGCTTTTTAGTTTGTCCTCGTTTTGCGCGACGAGGACGGCTTTTTCGTTAAATTTGAGCTCGTAAATTTGATTTAAAATATCCACCGCGTCTTTGGTGCCTTTGCCGATATTTTTCTCGTAGATCACGACCTGCGCGCCGCTTTCTTGAAGCAATGTAAGCAGATGCGTCTCGCTCAAAAATCTCTCGCCGCTAATGGCAAAAGGAAGCACGTTTGCGGGTAAATTTATGCTTAGGTTTTCTAAATTTGCCTTTGCGGGTACGACAAGCGCGATCCGGCCGCGGTATAGTTTGGCTATCTCGGCAAAAGAGTTTCGCGGCATATCGGAGTAGTCAAGCGCGCCGCTAGGGCAGACGCTCACGCAGCCGCCGCAGTTTATGCAGTCTATGTGAGAGAAAACTAGGTGCTTGGTCTCGTCCTCTTTTAGGATCGCTACCGTAGGGCAGGCCTCGACGCATCTGCCGCAGATCTCGTGCCTGCGCTCGTGGTACTGGCAGATCGTGGAGTCGTAGTGGATGTGGCTTTTAAATTTAAATTTCGGGCTTTGCGCGTCTAGCAGCGAGGCGATTTCCTCGTCGCTTTTGCCCGCGATCTCGTAGCAGCCGCTTTGTTTTAGCATGTATTCGCGCGCGTTTTCTACGAGGAAAAAGTCGCAGTCCACCTCAAACTCGCCGTCTGGGCGCAGCACTAGCACGCTTAGCTCGCCTGCTGCTCCGTAGATAAATTTGATCTCAAAATGCGTTAGTTCAATGGTTTTAAAGCCTTTAGCTTTAAGCAAATTTGCCAAATTTTCGCGTCCGCCGTTGCTAACGATAACGACGTTTTTGCCGACGGGTTTTTCGTAGTCGATGTCGCGCGCTAGGTCAAAGGCGCTAGCCCTTGCCTCATAAAGTAAAAGCGTGTTTTTAGCCTTATCCAGCACCGAGTCGGCGGTATTTTTTAGATAAAAATTTATCTCCGGCGCTACGACGCTTGCCTTTAGTTTGGGCGAATTTGATACGAGATACTCGCCTTCGCCGTTTATCTCGATCTGCTCGTTTAGCATCAAATTTTCGTCAAAATCGTTGTAAAAACCAAATTCTTTCATGATTTTCTCCCCCGCGCTACGCGTTATCAAAATTGAGCGCATTTTAATACTAAAGGCATTAATAGGCTCTGAAATTTTACATTTATTTTTTTTAATAAGATTAGATTTATCCAAATTTATGCTAAAATCGCGCTCGGTAACACAAATTTACTAGGAGCGAATTTGAACGAACTACGAAAACTCCCGCAGATAGATAAATTTATAAAAAACGAGCGATTTTTTGGGCTTGACACGAGCTTGCTGACTAAGGTCGCTAGGGCCGAGCTAGAGAGCCTGCGCGCGCAAATTTTAGGCGGCAAAAACTGCCCAGAGCCAGGCGAGATCGTCCAAAATACGCTCGCAAGATACGAAAAAGCGTTAAATTTAAGCCTACGAAGCCTAATAAACGCAACCGGCGTTATCATTCACACCAATCTCGGCCGCAGCGCGATCGATCCCGAAATTTTACGCCGAGCCCAGCCCGTGATTACGGGATACTCAAACCTCGAATACAGCGTCGAAAAGGGCGGCCGCTCAAACCGCTACGACTACGTTGGCGGGCTGCTGGCGGAGCTTTTTGGATTTGAGGACGCCGCCATAGTAAATAACAACGCAAGCGCCGTGTTTTTGGTGCTAAATACCTTTTCAAAAGGCGGCGAAGCTATCATCAGCAGAGGCGAGCTAGTCGAGATCGGCGGGAGCTTTCGCGTGCCCGAAGTAATGGCAAACTCGGGCGCGATCCTGCGCGAAGTGGGCACGACGAATAAAACAAATTTGCGCGACTACGAGGGGGCGATAAACGAAAACTCGAAGCTGATTTTAAAGGTGCACAGGTCAAATTTTGATATCGTTGGCTTTAGCGAGGAAGTAGCGATGCCAAGTCTTAGCGCGCTGGCAAGAGAGCGAAATCTCATTGATTATTTTGATCTTGGCGGCGGATTTTACGGCGAGCTGCCCTACGGCCTCGAGCGCAACGAGCCCAATCTAAAAAATCTAAAAGACGCCTCGCTCGTTAGCTTTAGCGGCGACAAGCTCTTTGGCTCCGTGCAGTGCGGCATAATCCTAGGCAAAAAGGGGCTCATCGCAAAGCTAAAGAAAAATCAGCTGCTAAGAATGCTGCGCGTGGATAAGGTGATCATCTCGCTTTTAGCCGAGAGCGTCAAAGCCTACGCAAACCGCGAATTTGAGCTTATCACGACGGTAAAACAGCTCTATAAAAGTGTAGAGGAGCTAGAAAACACGGCAAATTTCATAAACTCACAGCTAAAAACTCCGCTTGAAATCGTGCGCACGACGACCTTCGTAGGGGGCGGCACAATGCCAAACAAACGCATACCTAGCCTCGCGCTCGCCGTCAAAGGAAATGCGAACGAAAACGAGGCTAAATTTAGGAAAAATCTCGTGATCGGCCGCATCGAGGAGGGTAAATTTTTACTCGATCTTCGCAGCGTACTAGACGCGGA
>CAURMS010000141.1:0-4113 GCA_963526085.1 uncultured Campylobacter sp.
CTAGTATACTCGCTAGCTCATCCCGCGAAAACGCGTAGTGATCGGGATAAATCTCGCGCCCCACGCAAAGGCTAAAATAAGGCTCCAGGCGCTGCGGATTTGCGATGGCTGTCACCAAAACCATCTTTGCAGTTTGATTTATGATTTCACTCGCACGAGTAAAATCCTCGCCCTCTTTTACGACATAGTCGGCTTTGGCGTAAAATTTGCTCGGGTAGCGATACGCGCCGCTAGGCAGGACGAAATCAAAATAAGGCTTTGAGGAGGGGCGGACCAGGATGTTAAATTTTTTGATGTGAAATTTACCGAAGCCGTCGTCTAGCAACACGTACTTTGCGCCCAAATTCAGGGCTTCTTTTATCGCGATATCGCGGTTTTCGCTCACGATGACGTTTGCGTTTTTTACGCTTTTTGCGTACTCCATGGCTTCGTCGCCGCTAGCCGCGACGCTCACCAAAATTTTGCCCGAGATCGCGACCTTGACTAGTCCGCTTGAAGCTCTGCCGTAGCCTCGTAACACGACGCAGCCGCCCTCAAATTCGTTTAAGATAGCAATACCAAGCGGCGTCTTTCCGCTGCCGCCTAGGGTTAAATTTCCGATGCTGATAATCGGAATGCCAAAATCTAAAGTTTTGCTAAATTTGGCCTTTAAAATCACGCCCGCGCAGTAAAGCGCGCTCAAGGGCAAAAGCGCGATAGCTAGGCACTTTTGCCGTAAATTTGGAGCGTAAAAATACTCCTGCGCGAAGGCGTAAATTTTCCTTTTAAACACGCGTTTTGGCTACTTCTCGCACGCTCTCGCAGATATAGGCAACCTCTTCGTCGCTAAGCGCGTTGTAAACGGGCAGCGAAAGCACCTGCTGATAGGTTTTTAGCGCATTTGGGAAGGAATTTACCTTAAGCCCGTATTTGCTTTTATAGTAGCTCAAAAGGTGCATCGGTTTGTAGTGAAGCGCCGTGTGGATGCCGCGCTCTAGTAGCTCCTTAGCAAACCCGTCGCGGTTTTTGTCGATCTTGATGATGTACTGGATATAGACGTGGTCGCGCTTTTTGATCGGTAGCGAAACGTGCGGGCAACCTGCGAGCTCTTTGTCGTAGATGGCGGCGATCTGTCTACGTCGAGCGATAAATTTATCCGTTTTTTCAAACTGCGCCACCGCATACGCCGCGCAAAGCCCCGTTAGATCATACTTCACACCGATATCTACGACGTCGTAGACGTAGCCTAGGTTACCGTCTTTATCTATGCCGCCATTCACAATCGCGTGGTTTCGCAGTAGTCTAGCGCGCTCGGCGATGGCATCGTCGTCCGTTAGCATAAAGCCAGCCGTTGCGATAGGGTTTGTAAGCTGAGAATGCACGTTAAAGCAAGAGATAAGCGAGCGGTCATCAGAGCCGATTTTTACGCCGTTATATGTTAGGCCGACGGACTTGCCAGCATCATCGAGCACCTTTACGTCGTACTCCCGCGCGATAGCGTAGATCTCGTCCATATCTGACGCCTGCCCTCCGACGTGGTTTACGAAGATACCTTTTAGCTTTTTGTGATTGTGCACTTTTAGCGTGTCTCGCAGCGACTGAGGATTCATATTAAAGTCGTCTTCGTTAATATCCACAAATATCGGCTCGGCGTCAAAATGCCTAATCGCCTGCGCCACGCTCGGAGTAGAGTTTACCGAGCAGATGATCTTGTCGCCGCGTTTTAGATCCATCGAACAAAGCGCCAAATGGTGAGCGGCGCTGTTGTTATTGGTCGTAACGGCATGCTTTACGCCAAAATACTCTTTAAGCTCGGACTCCAGCCTCTCCACGATCACCGAACCGTGGTCTTTTAGAGCCTCTTTGATGAGCGTAATCTCGGCCTCGTCGATAGTAGGTCTATAAAACGCTATCTCTTCCATTGCGCCTCCTTGTTTTTTTTATTTTTATCTTACCTTCTGCGTTTCTTTTTTTGTTTTTAAATTTATTTTGCCGCCAAATTTACGGCAGTTTTATCTATTTTTACTTTCAGAAAAATCATCGCAACTTTGCCGTTAAATTTCGCCCTTTTTTCCACAAAACCTCAGCCAAATTTATTGCCGTAGCAGTAAATTTAGCTCAAATTTTACTCGACGTCCACGCTAGCGACCGGCGGTAACGAGAGTTTAAATTTATTCGCTCTCATCCTTGAAAATACAGTCGCGACGAGTTTTGGATCAAATTCTTGCGCTAGTTCGGCCTCGCTTTTACTCTGCGCCAAACGCAAGACCTCATCTAGCCGCTCGTAGCTATAACCTATGTCGGCCTCGTCGCTTTGCCCTTCCCAAAGATCGGCGGACGGGGCTTTTGCGATGATTTTTTCATCGATGCCAAGCTCTTTAGCCAGCTCGTAAATTTCAGTCTTAAAGAGCTCGCCGATCGGATTTAGTGCGCACGCCATATCGCCGTAGATCGTGCCGTATCCAAGAAAGCGCTCGCTTTTGTTACTCGTACCCACGACTAGCGCGTTTACCTTTGCCGAATAATCGTAAAGCAGGCACATCCTCGCCCTTGCGCTTAGATTTCCCATGCGCAAATTTGACAGCGGCTCTCCGATTTGCGCGGTAAAGCTATCCAAAATCGGCTGAATTTCGATGATTTTGTACGTTATTTTTAGATCTTCGCAAAGCTTTAGCGCATCGCTTAAATTTCGCCCGTTCGAGTACTTCGTCGGCATCAAAAGCGCATGCGTTTCAAAGCCCGTGCGCGCGCAAAGAGCGGCTACGACGGCAGAGTCTAGACCGCCGCTAACGCCCAAAACAAAGCCCTTTGCGCCGCTTTTTTCGAGATAGCTCGCCAAAAACTCGGTTAGCTTCAGGCTGATTTGCGAATAATTTTTCATAACGATTATCACCGATAAATTTAAATTCTAAAATATTATACAATTTTTTTATAAAATTTAACTTTTAAGCTTAAAAAATATACAATTTATTTTAATTAAATTTTATAAAAGGACAAACGTGAAAATTTTTTCAAAACCATGCGGAGATTATCAAACAAACTGCTACGTAATATCCAAAAACGGGCGCGAGGTTATCATTGATCCAGGTCAAGATTCATATGATTTTGTCGTAAAAAATTCACACGCGCCACTCACTATCATAAACACTCACGGGCATTCCGATCACGTTCTTGACAATGTTAGCTTAAAAAATTTTTTTAATATCCCTGTATATATTCACAATAGCGATAATTTCATGCTTCACGAAGATCTTTGGGATGCCGGACAGCAGCCGATGTATGACGCGATCTGCGTAGGCGGAGCGAAATTTGAGGATGTAAAATTTAACATAGAAGACTTTGAGATCGAGTTTATGCACTTTCCTGGGCATACGCCAGGATGCTGTATGGTGCGCGTGGACGACGTTATCTTTAGCGGAGATTTTTTGTTTAGAGGCTCGATCGGACGCTATGATTTTCCGTTTTCAAACGCCGAGGATATGCGCCAAAGCTTGCTAAAATGTAAAAATTTGCAAGGCGATTTTGTACTGTATCCAGGTCACGGCGACAAAACGACGCTAAAAGCTGAGCGTGCAAATTTAGATTTTTGGATAAATATGATCGGTAGGGAGATGAGATTTTAACGGGTCAAATTTGAGCTTTTAAGATTTTTTAAAAACGCATTAAATTTAAAGCGGTCAAGCCAAACAAAACGGCAAATTTGGCGTTAAATTTATGCTGGTTTTCCCAAAATACCGCCAAAAAACGGCATAAAATCAAATTTAAAAGAAAAGGCGGCGCAAATTTACCGCGCCGCCAAATTTCATCAAATTTGACCGAGCTTACGCGTTTTGCTTCGCCTCTTCTTTGCGTTTTGCTTCGTTTCGTCTTTGCGCGGCTTGTTTTTGCAGGTTCGTTTTGTAAATTTTAAAGATATGATCTTCTAAAATCACGACCTGAAAAGTCCCCTCAAACACCTTTATATCGTTCGTCGTGCCAGTTACTCGCACCTCGCGCTTCTTACTCTCGTTAAAGTGCGAGCGCGCGTCAAATTCGATCGCTTCATTTAGCTTTGTCGGGGCAAAAAAATGTATCTTAGCGCCGATAACGACGCTAAAAGTCTCATTGACCGCCGCCATCGCCGCGTAGCTAGCC
>CAURMS010000142.1:0-4092 GCA_963526085.1 uncultured Campylobacter sp.
ATCTCGCTAGCTCCCGCGATATCGCCCTTTCTTACGGCATCTTTTATACTCATCGCATCCTCGAAGTATAGGCACGGGATGAGATGCCCCTCGGCCGTGAGGCGTATGCGGTTGCAGCTCTCGCAAAAGTCGTGTTTGTGCGGGTCGATGATGCCGAAGGTATAGCCGTCCTCTAGTCGGTAGATACTAGCCGGGCCGGTCGGGATTTTTTCGGCTGCTTCGAAGCGATATTTTTTCGCTATAACGTCTAAAATTTCAGCCGATTTCATGCCTTTTAGCTCATCATTGGCGTGGATATTTTCCATGTATTCGATAAAGCGAATCTGACAACCCATAGAGCGCGCAAACTCTAGCAAAGATACGATCTCGTCGTCGTTTACGCCTCTTAGCGTGACGGTGTTTAGCTTGACTTTTAGCCCGGCTTCAAGCGCTGCGTCAAGCCCTGCTAAAACCTCGTGCAAGACGCTTTTTTGCGCGAGAAATTTAGCCTTTTCGGTTTTTAGGCTGTCAAGCGACATATTTATGCGCTTTAAACCCGCGTTTTTTAGGGCTTTTGCGTAGTGTTTTAGCATAAAGCCGTTTGTTGTGATGGCTAGATCGACGTCTGGGCTGTGCTCGTTTATCATCGCGATAAATTTGTCCAAGTCCTTGCGCAGTAGCGGTTCGCCGCCGGTTATGCGGATCTTTTTTACGCCTTCGTCTAGGCAGACTTTGACAAATAAAAACAGCTCCTCAAAGCTTAGTAAATTTTCTCTCGGTTCCCAGCTAAACGGAGTTTTAGGCATGCAGTATTTGCATCTAAAGTTGCATCTTTGCGTGACCGAAATACGCAGATAATCAACCGTCCGTCCGTGCCCGTCTATTAACATTTTTCGCCCCTAAAATTTATCAAAACCATTTAATTTTGATTTGGTTAAAAGGCATTATAGGAATTTAAGCTTTAAATTTTTTTAAAATTCGCGTATGAAAATAATGTTATTTTTTTATATTTCGCGCCTTGGTTTTAACACTAGATCAGCTCTCTCAGTTTTAGCGTCAGCTCGACCTTACCGACGCCCACGCACAGCTCTTTTGCGATGCTTTCGACGCTTTTGCCTTCGCTATACATCTGCACGATGCGCTTTTCGTCGTCCTCGCCGTTTGGAGCGGAGATCTTGCTAATGCTTTTGGTGCGCTCTTCAAGCGTAAATAGCCTATCTTGCTGCTGGCTTTGGAAGTTATCTATCGAGCTTTCGATGCCTTGGAGGGTGTTTATTATCGGGGTTATTTTTTGATTGATTTTTTCGTTTAGGCGCTGTTCGAGGTTGCTTTCTAGCTGCACTACGTCAAATTCGGCCGGCTCGCTTTGGCTAAAATTTGCAACCTGTTTTTTTACCGCGTGAAGCTCTTGTATCAGGCTTTCGATCGCTTTTTCGTATCTTGAAAATTTCCTTGAGGCCTCTAGATCTTTTATAAAAACCAGCACGAAAAGCACCGTCAAGATCAGCCCAAAAATAACAAATATTATCAAATCGTTACTCATCGTTCATCTCCTTTAGTTCTCTTATCATAGCGCGCTCTCTAGCCGTCACGTAGCCGTTGTAGTCGCTCTCGTCGCTCTCGTTTATGCGCGTGATTTTGGCGGTTCTTTCATCTAGCGCTTCAAAAAATATCGCCACATCTCGCTTTGGAAAAATAGGCATAAAAATGCGTCCATAGTAGCCGACGCCTTCTTTAAATTTAGCCTCTTTTATCCTAAAATTTTCAAAATTTATCCCGTCTAGCGCGCTAGAATATGCAAGCTCGAGCTTTATAAATTTTTCATTTTTTATATAGGCGTTTAGTTCGTCAAATTTGCGATGAAGCTCGACAAGTAGCGTTAGTATCACCTGATCGCTTTCCTTTGTGTCGCCCTTTGCTTTGGCGCGCTTCATCCATGCTCCCAGCGGATCGTCCTCGTTGCCGCTTAGTTTGTCGA
Organism: uncultured Campylobacter sp.; assembly: GCA_963526085.1. Classification (GTDB taxonomy): domain Bacteria; phylum Campylobacterota; class Campylobacteria; order Campylobacterales; family Campylobacteraceae; genus Campylobacter_A. The sequence goes on from CAURMS010000142.1 coordinate 1,958, forward strand.
ATTCGCGCAAAAACTCGCTCTCTCGCTCGCCGATTTCCTCAAAAACTATGTCTAAATTTGCCGGAACCAGTCTCATAAGCTAGCCCAGACGAAAACGAAAAAAAGTATGCCAAGATAGCCGTTTAGTGTGAAAAACGCGCGGTCGATCTTGCTAAAATCCCGCCCAACGATGCGGTGCTCGGCTACTAGGATGCCACCGCAGAGCAAAATGCCCGCAAAGGCCGCCGTGCCAAGCCATCCCGCCCACGCAAAAAGCAACCAAAAGATCACGGCCGTGGCGTGAAAGATCGCCGAGATAAACATCGTAGCCTTTTCGCCGTAAACGCTAGGGATGCTAAAAAGCCCGTGCTCGCGGTCAAATTCGATATCCTGAAGCGAATAAAGCAGGTCAAATCCCGCCACCCAAAACATCACGCCAAGGCAGAGCAGCACGCTAAAAAGCGGTATCTCGCCGGTGACTGCTACGGCTCCGGCTATCGGCGCAAGCCCTAGCGAGAGACCGAGGACTAAATGCGCTAGCTCACTAAAACGCTTAAAAAGCGAATATCCGCCAAGTACGGCTAGGATCGGAAAGCTCAGCCAAAAGGCAAGCTCGTTTACTAGATAGGCGACGAGCACGAAAATGACGGCGTTTGCCGCGATAAAAATTTGCAGATTCGTCCTGCCGATACGTCCGTCCACGCTTGGGCGACTTGCCGTGCGCGGGTTTAGTTTGTCGATGTCCTCGTCCTTGTAGCGGTTAAACGCCATCGCAAAATTTCGCGCCGAAACCGCACAAAGAATGCCTAAAACAAGCAACTTCCAGCCAAACCAAGCCGTGCCGTTTACCTGCGCGCTCGCCGTTATCATCGCGGTAAAGATAAAAGGTAGCGCGAAAACCGAGTGCTTAAAGACGATCAGTTCGTTAATATCTTTTAAAATATTTATAAATTTTTGCATAATCTTCCTGAAATTTTTGCTTTATTTTATCTTATAAAAGCGTAAATTGTGATAAAATTTGAGCAGATTCATGAATTTTAAGGTATTTTTATGAAAGAACTCGCCATCATCGGCACCACAGCTAGCGGTAAAACGGCGCTCGCGCTAAAGCTTGCAAGCGAATTTAACGGAGTGATTCTGAGTCTTGATTCGCTTTGCGTTTATAAATTTATCGACATCGCTAGCGCCAAGCCCAGCGCGGACGAGCTAGCCTCAGTGCCGCATTTTGGAGTAAATTTGCTGATGCCTGATGAGCATTTTGACGTCGGGATGTTTTTTGAGGTTTATAAAAAGGCACGCGAATTTGCGCAAAAAAACTGCAAAAATTTATTTATAACCGGCGGCAGCGGATTTTATCTAAAGGCCTTGCTATCGGGTCTCACGCCTAAATTTGAGCGCGTAGAAAGCGGCCTAAGCAACGCTCAAATTTACGAGCTTGTTTCAAGCCTCGATCCAGAGTTTGCCACCAAATTTAGCGCAAACGATACCTACCGCTTGCAAAAGTGGTTTGATATCTACTCGTTTTTGCGCTCTAGCGGGCGCGGCGAGACTCCAAACTCGTATCTGCGCGAAAACACTCTAGCTCCTGTCGCGTCAAATTTGGCGATTTTCGAGCTTAGCTGGGATAGGGACGAGCTAAGAACGCGCATCAAAGAGCGCACGCGAGCGATGTTTGAACAGGGTCTGCTGGATGAAGCGCGGGAGCTGTTTGCACGGTATCCGCAGCGACCAAAGCCGCTAAACTCGGTCGGTCTAAAAGAGTGCGAAGAGTTTTTGCGAGGCGAGATCAAAACCCAGGCCGAGCTAGAGGAGCTCATATGCACACACACGGCGCAGCTGGCTAAGCGTCAGCGGACGTTTAATGGATCGCAGTTTGAGAGTAAATTTAGCGGCAGCGTCGGGGAGTGTGAAGAGAAAATAATAGAATTTTTAAGTGATTAATTCTGATTTGCGGCTTGTCTCACGAGCGCTTTTCCGAGATTTTGCAAAATTTTCGCTCCGCAGGCTTATATGCCTAGCGCACGCTCAATTTTGCTTCAAAACTCGAAAAATCATCTCGCGATACTTCGCCTTAACTTTTTACGTTCAAGTTTATAAATTTGAGTCGCCGAGACCCACACCGCAAAAATTCTAAAATTTATAACCCCTAGGCTTTA
>CAURMS010000143.1:0-4084 GCA_963526085.1 uncultured Campylobacter sp.
GAGTAAATTTGAAAAAACTGACGTTTTTGCTGTTTTTTATCTTTGCGGCGGTCGCTATCGGCGAGGATAACGTAACGATCCCGACCGTAAATCTCAGCCTAAGCGCGCCCACTACTCCCACCCAGCTAGTTAGCTCGCTAAACGTCCTACTCGTTCTCACAGTCCTTACGCTTGCTCCTTCGCTCGTTTTTATGATGACTAGCTTTTTGCGGCTCATTATAGTTTTTTCGTTTTTGCGTCAGGCGATGGGTACGCAGCAGATGCCGCCATCTACGGTGCTTATTAGCCTTGCGATGGTGCTTACGTTTTTTATCATGGAGCCTGTGGGCAAGCAAGCCTATGAAGCGGGCGTGCAGCCGTATCTCAGTGAACAAATCGGCTATCAAGAGGCCTTTGAGCGCGGCGTAAAGCCCTTTCGTGAGTTTATGATAAAAAATACGCGCGAGAAGGATCTGGCGCTGTTTTTACGCATCAGAAACATGCCAAACCCGCAAAGCTTCGACGATATTCCGCTCACGGTCGTGATGAGCGCGTTTATGATCAGCGAGATGAAAACGGCGTTTGAGATCGCGTTTTTGCTCTATCTGCCGTTTTTAGTCATAGATATGGTTGTTAGCTCCGTGCTCATGGCGATGGGTATGATGATGCTACCGCCGACGATGATTTCACTGCCTTTTAAGCTACTTATTTTCGTGCTCGTCGATGGGTGGAATTTGCTCGTCATGAACCTCGTTAAAAGCTTTCATTAGGTTTTTTGTCGCTATAATCTTAAAAAAGCTCCGCGCGCCGCTTAAATTTTCATTTTATTTTACTTACGGCGCTAGACTTCAGACGGCGCAAAACTGCTCAAATTTAGCCCGCGCCGCCCAGAGCTAATAGGGAAGGCTTCAGATGAAAAAATTTTATATATTTTTGAGTTTTTGCGTTTTTTTAGTCGGTTCGGAGATTAAATTTGACGGAAATTTACACGAGCTGATTTTGGCTGCGCAGAGTTCAAATTTAGCTCAAATCTCAAACTACGAACCGCAAAAAGCGCAGCTGCAAAAAGAGGCCGTAAAAAGTGCATATATGCCAAGTCTCACGATCGACGGTGGATACAGCTTCTTAAGCGGCGACATCAACGTCCTGCGCCCGCAAAGAGCCGCTACGGCAAGGGCGATTTTGGAGCTTGCCGTTTATGACGGCGGCAAGCGCGAAGCCTTGCTAAGCTCGCTTTCTCACCTTAGCGCGGCTGAAATTTTAAAAAACGAGGAGTATCAAAACCTGCTTGCGTTTAACATGGCTAAGCTTTATTTTAGCTTTTTGTCGCTGGGCGAGCTCGCGACCGCAAAAGAGGGCGAGATAAACTATTTAAAAAACGCGCTAAATAGACTGGAAAAATACTACCGCGCGGGACTTAGCGACGAGAGCGAGTATGAAGCGGTAAACGCTAGATACGCTATGGCGCTCGCCGAATGCCTCGAAATCACGCAAAATCAAAACGAGATAAAAAATCAAATTTACGCGCTAACGGGCAGGGATATAAAGCCTGTGGCGGGCTCTAGGATCGCGTTTGCAGACGACGACTTCGCGCCGCAAAAAAACGAAAAGCCGGAGCTAGAGGCGCTTAGGCTAAATTTCGCCGCGGCTTTGGAGGACGAAAAAATAACTGCGTCCGAGACGAATCCGCAAATTTTCATCAAAAATACCTACACCTTTATGCGCACTCACTATGATAGAAATTTGCTGCCCGCGCAATATAGAAGCGCTCTGGAGCCCTATTTCGACGACTTTTTTAAGCCAAATTTAAATACAAACGAGCTGATTTTGGGCTTTAGCTGGAAGGCGTTTGATTTTGGCGCGAACAAAAAGCGGCGCGAGATAAAGCGCATAAGCGCGCTGCAAGCGAAGCTAAATTTGGATCAAAAGCGCTTGCAAAACGAGCTAAATTTGACGAATATCAAAAACGATCTAAAGACGCTCGAGCAAAAGATCGCCGCGGGCGAAAGCGCGCTAAACTCGGCGCAAACCTCGCTAAATGCCGTTAGTAAAAAGTATGAAGCCGGGCTGCTTGGATACGTCGAGTTTTTAAACGCGACCGCGCAGAGCTTTAGCGCAGGCAGCGCACTGGAGCTAAGCAAGAGTAAATTTGAGATCAAAAAGGCGGAGTATCTGTATGAACGCGGCGGCAAGATCGCCGAAAATATCGAAAAAACGGAGCGCAAATGAATAAAATTTTACTTTTTTTACTGAGCGCGGCGGTTGTGCTTTGTGCACAGGATAGGATCTACGCGAGCTTTGACGTCGCGCCAGCAAAAGACGCGCAGCTAGCGCTAAAAGCCGTCGGTATCGTAAAGAGCGTAAATGTAGAAGTCGGCTCCGCGGTAAAGCGCGGCGACGTGCTGCTCGAGCTTGAAAACGAGAGCGAAAAGCTAGCCGTAAGGCTCGCTCAAAACGACCTAGAAAGCGCGCAGACGGCAAAAGCTCACGCAAAAAGCGTGCTGGATAAATTTAAGCTCGTTCAAAGCGTGAGCTCGAAGCAGGCTTTTGAAAATGCGGAGTTTGATTTTAAAAACGCCGCGCTAGCCGAAAACAGAGCTCATCTGGCGCTAAATTTGGCGCAAAAAAGACTTGAGGATACGAGGCTACTCGCGCCTTTTGACGGGACGATATCTGGCAAGAGTATCGAGGTCGGCGAGGGCGTTGGCGGCGTAGCGCAAAAGCTGATGTCGATTTTTTCCTATCCGGACGTCAAGCTCAAGCTCAGCTTTGATGAGAAATTTAAAGACCGCGTGAAAATCGGTAGCGAATTTATCTATAAACTAGACGGCCAAAGTGAGGAGAGGCGCGGTAAAATCAGCCTCATCTACCCGACTATCGATACGAAAAACGGCAAAATTTACGCCGAAGTGCAGGCGCGAAATTTGACGCCGGGACTTTTTGGCGAGGGATATATCGTCTCAGATTCGCAGGTTGAAACGGATGCCGAGCCTAAAAAAGAGGACGCAAATAAAACATTTGGGCTTAAATTTAACGGCTTAAAAAACGGCGGGCTTGCGGGCGAGAAATTTGACGCAGAAAAAACTAGCCTTGGCGTAGCGCGGTTTTTAAATTTGACGGCACAAACGAAAAGCGAGGTGAATTTGAGCTCAAATTTGGCGAATGTAGTTAAATTTGACTCCGCTGCGAAAAATGCAAATTTGACGAGCGGGTCAAATTTATCGCATAAACAAGGCGGCGTAAATTTAAACGCCGAATTTGACGCGGCGCAAATTTTACTAGTTGCTAATCGCCAAACGCTTTATGCGGGGCGGGGAGGCCGGGTAAATTTGATGCAAAAGGCAGTTTTGGCGAAGGCGCGAAATGTATAAACTAGCCATAAATCGCCCGATTACGACGCTGATGTTTTTCGTCGCGCTCGTATTTTTCGGCGCGATGTCGCTTTTTAGGATGCCGGTAAATCTCTTTCCTGAGGTCGTCATCCCGCTGGTTAAGATCACGACCTACGCGCCGGGCGATATGAGCCTCATCGAGAGCAGGGTCACTAAAAAGATCGAGGACGAGGTCTCGACGATAGACGGTATCAAAAAAATTAGATCCTATACATTTAACAACCTCAGCATCGTTTTGGTTGAGTTTAATCTCAAGAAAAACATCGACGTCGCCGCAAACGACGTGCGCGACAAGGTCGCAAAGGCAAAGCTCGACGCCCAGCCCGAGATAGAGAAAATTAGTAGCGACAGCGGCAAGGTGGCGAGCTTTTTCGTTAGCCGCAATGACGAAAATTTAACCGCGCTCATGCAAGCGGTCAAAGATGAGGCAAAGCCGTTTTTGCAGCGCGTAAAAGGCGTGGGCAAGGTCGATGATAAGGGCTTTTTGGAGCCTGAGATTAAAATTTACCTTGATCCGTTTAAACTCGATAAATACGCTCTAACCGCGGCCTCGGTCATAAATATAATCAAATCGCAAAATTTAAAAGCGCCTTTAGGAAAGCTCGAAAACAGCGAGTTTGAGATATTTTTAAAGAGCGAATTCGACGCTAAAAGCGTGCGCGAGCTAGAGGAGATCCGTCTGCAAAAGGACGTATTTTTAAAAGACGTCGCGC
>CAURMS010000144.1:0-4066 GCA_963526085.1 uncultured Campylobacter sp.
TCGATCGCTTAGGTCGCGCTCAAAGTCGTTACCGTCGCCCTCATATATGGCTTTTGCGTGCCTGATAAAGTAGATTTTTTTCATTTTATTCCGGCTTTCGCTATATTTTTTATGTGCTCGATTTCCGCCTCGTTAAAGCCTGATTTTAGACGTGCGCTCACGTTTAGCTCGCGAGACTGCAAAAAGGCTTTAGGGTAGATTTTTTGCACGATTTGCGAGTAGATTTCTGGGCTTACGCCTTCTTTTTCGCAGGCAAATTTAAACCACCGATTGCCCTTTGAGACGTGCGAGATCTCCTCGTCTAAGATAACTTGCAAAATTTCGCAAAGCCGTGCCTTGCTCTCGTCTTTTTCGCGCTCGTTTTCCAGCTTTTTTAGCATAAAAGCGTTTGCATCAAGGCCGTTTGCCTCCATATATCTAGGCAGCACGGCCATGCGCTCAAGCAGCGATGAGGAGGTGTTTTGCAAGGCGATAAAAAGCCCGTCGTGCACGGTAAATTCGCCGTATTTCACGCCAAATTTAGCCATGTGCTCCTCAATCATCTTAAAGTGCCTGATCTCATCCTCTACGACCTCTAGCCAGTCGTCATAGTAGGCTTTTGGCAGCGCTCGGAAGCGATACGCCGCATCTAGCGCGATATCTACGGCGCTGTATTCGATGTGAACGATCGAGTGAAGGAAAGCTTTTTGCTTCTCTGCTTGCTTTTTGCCGCCGATTTCTCTCATCGCTACAACCTCGCAAAATGCCGCATAACTCGGGCGCCGAAGCGGTTTTATTTCGTCAAATTTACCGCCCTCTTCTATCTGTGCGTCAAATTTACCGGCCTTGTATTCGGCGTAAAATCGTTTAAATTTGTCAAACTTAAGCTCCTTGTCGCCGCACTCTAAAATTTCCCAAATTTGATCGAAAAATCTCATTTTATCACCTTAAATTTTACTCCGAAATATCCTAGCGCAAAGCCGATGATATGCGCGTACCAGGCGACGTTTACGCCCATGGCTACGGGCGCAAAGCTCATTAGTAAGATCGCGATGATGAGTCCCTTTCGGCTACTAGCGTCCAAAAACGCTAAAACGCCCAGTAGCAGGCTGATCGCGCCGCTAGCTCCGACTAAATTTATAAAAGTTCCGTTAGTTTTAAACATAACATAAATATAAACGAAACTAAGTAGCGAGGTTAAAACGCCTCCGATGCAGTAAATAACGGCAAATTTTTCGCTGCCGTAGTATCGCTCAAGAAGCGATCCAAACTGATACAAAACCGCCATATTCATCAGCAGATGGGCTAAATTTGCATGCATAAACATCGATGTTGCGGGCTGCCATACGAAAAGCCCGTCTATAAAAAACATATTTAGCCCAAGCGTCGCGTTAGTGCCGCAAATGCCGCAATAAACGGCAAAAAATATTAGACAATTTAGCGCGATGAGCGATATCGTGGCTTTCAAAAACGGCTCCTTTTTAAAGGCTTTATCATATAAAATTTAGACATAAATTTAGCTAAAAACTAACCTTGCCAAAGCCGGCGAATCTGTTTGACGTTAGGCATGTAGCGTCGCCGCCCTTGCACGCTACGATGTAGGAGTTTACCTCTTTGCCGCCTATTTTGTGGCTATTTTTTTGAAATAGATTTATAAATCCGCTTTTGTTTTTACCTCTAGTATTATGCATAAATCTTATAGTTCCATCATCTTCTATGCGGTCTATGATGCCAAGATGCGTTATGATTTGCTTGTTTTTGCCTTTGGTTTGACTCGTGGTGTTGTTAAAAAACACCAAATCTCCGAGCTTCGGGCTTGTTTGCGAGATCAAATTTCGCTTTTTGTAAAAATTATAAATGGCTTGAGATTTCGATCCGTTTTCGCCGTAAAATTTGAGTAAATTCGTCTCGGAAAAGTAAACGTTATTTATGTTTTTATTTACGAGCGAGACGAAGCCCGAGCAGTCTCCGCCATCTTTTTTGCCTAAAAATCCTTGCATAAAATTTGAAAGTGCGATACCGCCCAGATCGTTAAATACGTCTTGCTGCGAGTTTAAAAATCTCGCGTTTAAAATCTGTCCGCTCTGATCGGTCGGGTAAATTTTGGGCGCATCGTTCGCGCATCCGCTAAAAATCAGAGCCGCAATCGATGCGATCGGTAAAAAAATCGTAAATTTCATTTTGTTATCCTATTTTTATCTAAGGCGACGTTTTGCGGTAAATTTGAGCTCCGGAAACGGACCGCCTAAAAGCAAGATTATATAAATAAATCGGTAAATATCGGCATAAATTTAAATTTATAAGCTAAATTTTACTATACTTTGGATTTTATTTAAGGATTTAAGAAGATGCATTATTTAGAAATCGAAGGAAACGCAAAACTAGGCGGCAAGGTTGCCATAAGCGGTGCGAAAAACGCCGCCCTGCCCCTGATAGCCGCGGCTCTAATCATAAAAAACGACGTGACGCTAAAAAATATGCCAAACGTCGCAGATATAAAAACATTGGCTACTCTGCTGGTAAATTTGGGCGCAAAATGCGAATTTACGGACGATCACACGCTAAAAATCAACTCAAATTACGTTAGCTCCACAAAGGCCAACTACGACATCGTGCGTAAAATGCGTGCCTCTATCCTGGTGCTTGGTCCGCTGCTAGCGAGGTTTGGCCACTGCGAGGTGAGCCTGCCGGGCGGCTGCGCGATCGGACAAAGACCGATCGATCTACACCTAAGCGCGCTTGAAAAAATGGGCGCAAATATCGAAATAAAACAAGGCTATGTCGTCGCTACCGCACCTGACGGATTAAAAGGCGCGCAGATCGTGTTTGACAAGATCACGGTAACGGGCAGCGAAAACATCATAATGGCCGCCGTGCTCGCTCACGGCACGACGCATCTAATCAACGTCGCTAAAGAGCCCGAGGTGGTGCAGCTTTGTGAGGTTTTGGCAACTGGAGGCGTTAAGATCGAGGGTATAGGCACGGACGAGCTGGTGATCGATGGCACGGATAGACGCTTGCTGGATCTGAGCGAGATAACGGTCATCCCCGATAGGATCGAGGCTGGGACGTATCTTTGCGCCGGAGCGATCACGAACTCGCAAGTCACCATCACAAACGCCAACGCCGCGCATCTTAGGGCCGTGCTTACTAAATTTAACCAAATGGGCTTTGAAACCGTCGTGGACGGTGATAAAATCACGATAATGCCGGCTAAAAACGTAAATCCCGTCGAGATCGTAACGACAGAGTTTCCGGGCTTTCCGACCGATATGCAGGCGCAGTTTATGGCGCTCTCGCTCGTAGCAAACGGCGTCAGCACGATCGACGAAAGGCTTTTTGAGAACCGATTTATGCACGTTAGCGAGCTCACGCGTATGGGTGCGGACATCCGCCTAAACGGCCATATCGCGACGATCTACGGCGGAGGCGAGATAAACGCCGCAGACGTGATGGCTACCGATCTGCGCGCAAGCTCTGCTCTAGTGCTGGCGGCCCTTGCCGCAAACGGAACTAGCCGCGTGCACAGAATTTACCACCTAGATAGAGGCTACGAGGGGCTGGAGCGCAAGCTAGCGGCTCTGGGTGCAAAAATACGCAGGCTGGAGGAGTAAAATGACGCTAGAGCTTGCTCAAAATTTGATCCTAGAAAAAGCTAAATTTGACGGCTGCGGCGAGTTTGTAAGCCTTGAGCGCGCGACGGGTAAAATTTTAGCCCAGGACGTGGTTGCGGTTAAAAATTTGCCCTCTTTCGACAATGCCGCGATGGACGGCTACGCGCTAAAATTTGATGATTTTAATGAGCCTTTAGGCGTCGCGGCAACTGTGCTAGCGGGCGATGAGGCCGAGATCGCGCTAAAAAAAGGCGAATGCGTAAAGATAATGACCGGCGCAAAAATGCCGACAAATGCCGACACCGTCGTGCCTTTTGAGGACGCTATTTTGCAGGACGGCAAGCTCTCGCCGCAAAGCAAAGTCAAAAAATTTAATGCTCTAAGATATAAGGGCGAAGAGGTTAAGGCGGGCGAAATTTTGCTAAAAAAAGGCGAAATTTTAATGCCCGCAAGAGTAATGATGCTAGCCGCTC
>CAURMS010000145.1:0-4062 GCA_963526085.1 uncultured Campylobacter sp.
ACCTCAACTCCTATTTTAACCGATATTCTTCTCGCTTTTCGTATAAAGGCGACGGTCTGGACGCGTGCGATAAAGAGGAGCTCGCAATCGCTCTAGAAAAGATAGCGCCTAGCATAGATAAATTTATGAAAAACGTCAAAGATGGCGAGGATCCGATCTTTTCGCGCGTGACGAATCTCGCAAACTCGCTTCGCAAGGAGCTTCCGGAGGTCAAAGACGCAAATCACAAAAACTTTATCGCAGACGGCACGCTAAAGCTATTTGATAGGCTGATGGAGCAAAATAAAGCGGATAACAGGCTACTTCAAAACTCCAAAAAGCTCTTTGACGAACTCATTTCTCAGCTGGATAGCTTTAAATTTTACGTTTAGTTAGCGGTTTAAAATTTTCGCTATAATTCATAAATTTTAAAAATAGGAAAATTTATGAACGCGAATGAAAAAATCACCCAAATGCTAAATCTCCAGCAGGGCCTAAACGACGATACAAACGGCATCGGCTGGGAAAACGGCGTAAACAAAAACGGCAAACTCATCAGCTGGAAACGCTGCATATATATGGAGTGCGCCGAGCTCATAGATAGCTTTGCCTGGAAACACTGGAAAAGCATAAACGCACCAACAAATGAAGAAAATCTGCGCGTCGAAGTTGTGGATATCTGGCACTTTTTGATGAGCTTGATGCTCGAGCAGTACAAGCTAAATAATCTGGGCGATATCGCAAAACTATCAAGCGATATCTGCGCTAGCAGCGGCTTTGAGGCGTTTTGCCGCGAGCCGTTTAACATCGCTGATGAAAACATCTACGAGATCATAAACGACGTCGAAATGCTCATAAACAAGTGCTCGGGCTTTGAGTATACGCTCTTTGATCTGCTTAAAATTTACTTCACGATGAGCCTAAAATGCGGCGTAAATCTCAGCTCGCTTTACGAGTGCTACGTCGGTAAAAACGTCCTAAACCGCTTCCGCCAAGACCACGGCTACAAAGAGGGCGCGTATAAAAAGGTCTGGAACGGCAAGGAGGATAACGCCGTGATGAACGAGATCCTCGCTCGCGGGCTAAAAAGCGTGGACGAGATCTACGCCGCTCTCGAGGCCGAGTACAAGGCGGTAAAATAAAATTTGCGGGCTAAATTTGCGCCGCTTTGGCTGTTAAATTTAGCAAATTTAGCCAAAATTTTTGCAATTTAGCTTAGCAGTTTAAGTCGTGGGCGCTTAAATTTGAGCTCGGTTTAGCCGTGCTAGCTAAAATACCGCCGTTTAGCCGGCAAAATTTTACGCCACATGCAAGTCTCTCGGCACCAAAAAGCTTGGTAAATTTGAGTAAATTTAGCTAAATTTGCAGCCGAATTTAAATCGGTCAAATTTAGCCGCGAAATCTATGCGCGCGCTAAATTTGCGTGCCATTAAAAGCATTCGCCGTGCCGCTTTGAGCCAAGCAAAAAATACGCGTCAAATTTAGAAAAGCCGTCGCGCCCAAGCGCCCTTTTTGCCGCAAAACGGCGATAAATTTAAATAAAATGGAGATTCGTTGTTTGCCGATATTTTACGCCTTTCGTTAAAGGACCTTTTCACGCCCAAATTTATCGCGCTCTCTATCCTGCCGCTAGTTTTTTCCGCGCTAATCATCGCAGCGATCGCGATGTTTGGCGGACGTGAGCTATACGAGGTGCTAAACGCGGCCATACCCAGCGACTCAGGCGCTCTGGCCGAGTATCCGATAGCGGCTAAAATCCTCGGCCTAGGTATCGCAAAATGGCTCATCGGCGCGATATTTTACGCCGTCGGTGCATATCTGGTCATCATGCTTTCGGTTTTTTGCGCGCTCGCGGTTGCGGGCTTTCTAACTCCTACGATCGCCCGCGAGATAAACCGCAGACACTACCGCGTGGACGAGGCGCAGCTAGCAAACGTCAGCCTAGCTAGCCAAGCGGCTCTTATGGGTCAAGTTTTGCTCAAATTTTTTCTGATCGCGCTTATTTGCGTGCCGATTTTAGCCGTACCCGCACTAAATTTCCTCGCCCTGCACCCAGCGTTTTTTTATCTTTATTATTCGCTGCTTTTCATCGACGTCGCGCCAAACGCACTCTCGCGGTACAAATTTGAGCTTTATTTGCTTGATTACGGCGGATACAAATTTAAAGCCGCCGCATTGTGCTTTTATCTGCTTTGTTTGGTGCCTATTTTCGGGCTTTTCTTGCAGGTTTTTTTCATTATTTACTTTTCGCATTTTTTCTTTTTACGCGAGACTTCGCGCTTGACGTAAATCATTTCAAATCAGCGAAAAACTAAATAAAATAAGCCCAAATTTTTAAAAAAGGAAAACAAATGAGAACTGAAAATATCGTAGTTTGCAACGTCTGCGGACAAAAAAGTACGGAAAACGAAAACGCCGTATTTATCCGCGCCCATAAAAACGGCGAAGAGGTCGATATCTGCACAGCATGCATCCCTAGCGTCATCCACGGCTCTGGCCTAGTCGTTCGCAGCAACGACGAAGTCAAAGAGGATATGTAATCAAATTTAGCCCGCTTTGGGCTAAATTTGGTTTTATTTCCAGCGCTTTTGCCGCTTCAAATTTTACTTTAAATCCTGCTTCCAAATTCACTCAAATTTAACCACCGTTTGGATAATATTTTATAAATTTAACTCAGATAAAAGGAACAAGTTTGCAAGGTCCACCAAAAAAGACTGTAAAATGCTAGCTTTTATCTTAATGTTTATAATCTCTCTTACTTGGGCTGTCTTAATAAATCAGATTTGGCTTACCCAGCTAGCCAAAGCGGCAAAAATAGCCCTAGTCGCCGTTTGTTATACTTTGATTATTTTTACTACACTGTTTCCTATTTTAATAACTCCGTTTTTGGCCAAGTGGACTGATAGGAAAATTCAAATATTTAATAAAAAATATTTTGCTTTATCGGCTTTGTTTTTAGCATTGATTAGCATGCAAGATTTTGCTGATAGATTAGAATTTGAATATAGATGTCATATAAAAAAGGATTATGAAATCAACATCGTAAACCAAAACTTTAAAAAAGAAGATATAGATAATTTTTATATAGATTGGATTTCGTATTCGCGTCCAAAATCCACACAAAAAGTCCATACTATAAACGTATATGATAAATTTGAAGGGAGCGTCGTGGCCGAAGTTTACACGATTTATTTACCAAATGGATTTATCGCGAATGAACTCCACAAAATGACGGTAGGTGGAAATGAGAGCGGGACAAATTGCGGTTATATAGACCGTAATAGCGGTTTCATAAAACGCGACGATATAAAAACCGTTTTAAAAAATAATTTTTAGTATAGTAAACTAGTATAGCCGCGATAGACAAAAGGCAAACATAAATTTAGCTTTCACCGCGCAAAGCAGTGGCGAAATTTGATGAAATTTAGCCTCAAAATTATACCATATATAAACCCGCTCCAATATCTCAACCAAAATCAAATTTAACAAAATCTCGCCAAATGCGTAAAAGCCAAAACGGCAAAATCGCGCAGCTATGAATTTCAAGCTCCTAAATTTAACACAACCGTATCCAAGCCGACTAAAATCTACGCTAAAACCCAAAATAATATCACGATAAATTTACCAAAAAGTTATGTCTGATAAATTTAGTTTCGATACGTAACACTTATCCACTAAAATAAAAATATAAAAATAGTTTTAAATAAAAATTTTTTCTATGAGAGTTAATATTCAACTACAAAAAAAGGGAAAAGGAGCAAAAATGAGCGAGTACATCGAACAAACGATGGAGTGGATAAAGAAGACCAATCCGGGTCAAGGCGTCTTTGTCCAAGCTGCGACTGAGGTTTTAAACAGCCTAGAGCCGCTTATAAAAAGAGAGAGTAAGTACCAAAAACACGCAATCCTAGAGCGCATCGTGATCCCTGAGCGCACGGTGATCTTTCGCGTCACATACACAGGCGATGATGGCAGACCAAAGGTAAATAACGGCTACCGCGTGCAGTTTAACTCAGCCGTCGGTCCATACAAGGGCGGTCTAAGGCTCCACCCTAGCGTGGATCTTGGCGTGCTAAAATTTCT
>CAURMS010000146.1:0-4055 GCA_963526085.1 uncultured Campylobacter sp.
CCTTTTTTAAAAATTCTCGCCTATTTTTTTGCATTTTCTTCCTCCATAGCTTTTATCTTTCTCACTCGGTTTTTTTGTCTTCTTATGGCTTCGGATCTTGAAACTCCGTCCAAAGTCTTTTTGTTTTCGCCGTGATTTATAGGACGCGGCGCGCTCAAAACTACGCGCTCAAACTCGATAAATCCTTGCAGTAGCACCGCTACGTCCTTGTAAATTTCGCTGCTTTCGTGATTAAAAAGGTCATTTATAAACTCTTCTATGTTTGGATTTATGATCTCTTTAAAAAGCTGTTCCTCAAGCTCGCCGTATAGCTCTAGCTCGCCCTCGCGCGCGATAAATTCGCTCATCAGAGCAAACACGAAGCCTACGTTGTCTTCGTTTTCTTTAAATTTAGCCTCGTCGCGTCTAATATCCGTGCGGGCTAAAATTTTACGCACTTTCGCGCAAGCATGCCCGACCTCGTAACCCTCGTCGTAGTACGACAGTGAGTTTCTAAGCGGGCTTGGCGGAGCGTGGAAAATGTCATCAAACTCATCAGCTAAATTTTTAGGATTTTTCTCGTCAAATTTTGTTTGTATGCGCATTATGGCAGCGGCCGATTCTTCGTTTAGAGCGTGAGCTGCGGCAAGTCCTAGCATCGCATTTAGGCCGGTAAATCTATCGCCACTTAGACTAAAAACGAAAAAACGCGAAAAAAGCGAGTAGTAAAGTCCTCGTCCCGCCGCAAATTCGCCCTTGCTAGTCATCGCTTTCCTTTATCATTTTCATCTATTTTTTGAGATTTTTCTCGATCGTGAAACTATACTACTTTTTGGCTTATTTCTTATACTTAAAAAAAAATAAATTAGAAAAATTAATATACGCTTAAATATGCCTTAATTGCATATTACTTACGGCGATTTTTAGGGGCCATTATGAATATGAAATTTTAGCATATATCTTACATTTACTGTTCATTTTGATATTTACTTTTAACTAGGCTCTTTTAACAGGCGTTAAACGAGTCTAAATTTAAAATTTGAAGCGAAATTTGCAAAATTTGAGGCTCACTCAAGCCCCAAAAACGCTTCCTCGTCAAATTTAAAATAAATATTTTCGCCGACGCTAAAATTTTGCGAATTAGGCGCCAGCGTTTTAATCAAAAAGTCGCCGACCTTGATTTTCACCAAAAGCTCTTTGCCAAGATAGAGCGAAACTGAGTGCAAAATACCGCTCAAGCACCCATCGACAGGAGTTTTGCTTAGCGTGATTTTGCTGGGATTTACGGCGATTTTTGCGGCGCTACGCAAATTTGACGGCAAATTTACGACCGTGTTTTCGTCAAATTTCAAAACCCCGTCCCGAGCATCGAATATATTTTTGTATTCAAATTCGCACACGCGCCCCTTGTGCAAAAAGACGTTTTCTTCGGCGATCGCGGTTAGCCATTTATCGTCGTGACTAGCGATCACAAAGCCGCAGCCATATCTTTGCCACATGTAAAGCACCGCCTTGCCAAAAAGCTTTGACGTGCCCACGTCCACGCTATTTGTCGGCTCGTCGAGTAGATAAAGACGCGATCTAAGCACCAAATTTAACGCAAAGCTAACGCGCTGCGTCTGCCCCGAGCTTAGCTCAAAGTGGCGCTTGTTTAAAAAACTCTCGTCAAGCCCGACCAAATTTAACGCCTCGCTCGCTCGCTCGTCAAATTCCGCTAGCACTCCGCGGCTTTTTAAAACGGCCCTAAAGTTTTCCCTCACGGAGCGTTTTAAAAGCGCAGGCTCGGGCAACAAAACGCTAACGTCGCGCAGTAAATTTAAGCTAGGCGCGCTGCTTCCCCACAGCCGCACCTCGCCGCTAGTGGGCTTTTGTAAAAACGAAATAACACGCATCAGCGTGCTTTTGCCGCTGCCGTTACTGCCAGTTAGCGCGGTAATTTTGGTAACGTCGATATCGAGGCGAGGGATGTTTAAAATCTCGCTCGCGCCGTAGTTTAGGCGTAAATTTCTAACGTTTATCATTTTGCGCCTTTCTCGTTAAATTTAAATAAAAGGCTCAAATTTGACGCGACCAGCCCGCTTTTTGCGAGCATAAATTTTTTAAATTTATCAAATTTCATCTATCAAGCCTTTTTAGCGCGTGTATCGTCAAATTTACAGCAAATGCGATAAAGATGAGCACCAAAGCCAGCGCTATACCCATCGCAAACTCGCCCTTGTTCGTCTCCAGCGACACCGCGGTCGTGATCGTGCGGGTAAAATATTTGATATTTCCGCCGATCATCATCGCGACGCCGACCTCGGCTACGATGCGCCCGTACGCCGTCGCTACGACCACCATCAGAGCATACCTCAGCTCGTAAAGCACGCAGCCAACGAGCCTTGGCGGGCTCAGGCGTAAATTTAGTATCGTTAGATAGTGTTTTTTGTCCATATTTTCCACGACACTAGCGCTTAGCGATATGATGATGGGTAGTGCTAGCACGAACTGCCCCAGCATCACGGCCTTTAGCGTAAAAAGTAGCCCAAACTCGCCAAACGGGCCGTTTCGCGTGATAAATGCGTACAAAATAAGCCCGATCGCAACGGTGGGCATCGCAAGCGCCGTATCGCTGAGCAGCCTAAGAATCCTGCGCCCTTTAAAATCGTAAAATCCCAGCGTAAATCCTAGCGGAAAACCGACTAAAATCGCAAAAAATATCGAAACGCTCGAAGTGTAAAGCGTCGCCCTGATCGCCGAATACGTCTCCTCGTCGCCGCTAAAAAGCAGCCTAAAGGCCTCCAAAAATCCGTTTAGTAGAAAATCCAAATATTCTTTCCTTGCATATTTCTTAAGCGTTAATTTAATGTGCTATAATAGCATACTTTTTAAAAAAGGAGAAAAATGAAAAAAGTAATATTAGGCTCGCTAATCGCGAGCGTTTTGGCGTTTGCGGGCGATAGCGAACTCATCATGGCAACCACAACCAGCACCGATAACACGGGGCTACTAGACGCGATCTACCCTGCGTATAAGGCAAAAACAGGCGTCGATATCAAATGGACTGCCGTAGGCACGGGAGCAGCTTTAAAACTAGGCGAAAACTGCGATGCGGACATACTTTTCGTGCATTCGCCAAAAGTTGAGAAAGAATTCGTAGAAAAGGGCTTTGGCGTTGAGAGAAAACCCGTAATGTACAATGACTTCGTCGTCATCGCCGATAAATCTATCGCAGATAAATTTAAAGGCAAAGATATCAAAGAGAGCTTTGAGCTGATCAAAAAAGAGAATATCAAATTTTTCTCTCGCGGCGATAAATCTGGCACCGACAACAAAGAAAAAGGTATCTGGAAAAAAATCAACGGCGAAGTGCCTGAAAAAGACGGCTGGTACATGCAAACAGGCCAAGGCATGCTAGCTACCATCAACGCGGCAGCCGAGCAAAAGGGCGTGACGTTCACAGACCGCGGCACCTACATCAAGTACGAGGACACCAAAAAAGGCGCGCCTGAGATGGTCATCATCAACGAAGGCGACAACGACCTAAAGAACTTCTACTCGCTAATCGCGGTAAATCCGAAGCACTGCGCTAAGGCCGACATCGAAAACGCAAATAAATTTATCGAGTGGGCGACGAGCGAAGAGGGTCAGAAATTTATCGGCGACTTTAAGCTGCTAGGTAAGCCACTTTTCACGCCTGACGCAAATACACGCAAAAACTAATTTTATTTACGCGCAAATTTGAGTCGAATTTATGACTTAAATTTGCGTGATTCGGGCGCACTTTGCGCCCTTTTTCTCTCTTAAATTTTACTCTTTTTATTTTTTAAATTTAATCAAATTTGAGCGCCCAGACCCGTATCTTGACGGCGCAAATTTTCAAATTTGACCGCGCATTTTTGATTTGCTCAAATTTGACCTTTTCGCGAGTCAAATTTAACCCGCTCAAATTTAAATCTTCCCGCCGAACATCTCATACATCGCCTTCTCCTCGCCCCAAAGCTCGCGGTGCTTTTTGATGCAGGATTTTATCGCACTCACGAGATATAGCACGTCTTGCTCGGTGTGCGTGTAGTGCAGGCTCACGCGCACGAAGC
>CAURMS010000147.1:0-4052 GCA_963526085.1 uncultured Campylobacter sp.
GATGGAGCACTGCGTGGCAAATATGTTCATCATCACAGAAGCCATCATCGCAAAAACCCACTATCTAGCGGCTAACGGCGGCGATCTGGTAGCGACCGCTACGGCTTTGGGACATAGCATGACAGCCGAAAAACTAGACGTAATAAACTGGGGCAACTTCATCGGTAAGAACTTAGTGCCTGTCACACTGGGCAATATCTGCGGCGGGCTTTTCTTTGTGGGATTAGTTGGATTTATGGCGAATAAATTTGATATGAAAAAGAAATAATTCCCCATAAATGAACGGATTTTAAGCTTTAAAATTTTAAACCCGTTTCGGTTACGGACGACGAGTCCGCTCCCTCACGGGTTAAAATTTTAAAGTTAAACTACGCCTATTCTGTCTTGAATATTTATTACATAGCTTACTAAATTTACAAATTTAACTACATTAAATTTAAAACTCAAATTGCGTTTTTGCTGTGCGGGTATAGGCTTGTAAATTTAAAATTTAATTTGTATAGCTTTGTAGCTTTTCATAATCCACTATCAAAAATTCATGCGGCGTTATGCGTCTGATGATGTCGTCTTTGATTAGCTCGTTAAAGGCCGTGCTTGCGCTTTGGCGTTTTAGTCCGACGAAGCTTGAAAGCACTTTTAGCGAAAACGGTAAAAAGACGTAGTGATAGCCGTTTTGCATCAAATTTTGCTCGGCGGCGAGCTCGACTAAGAAGTTTGCTATGCGCCCCTTTGCGCTTTCAAAAAGTATCGATTTTATGATCTGGCGCTGTAGCAAGGAGATGTTTACGAGCGTGTCGGCATAGGCTTTGGCAAATCTCTCGTTTTTTAGCAGTTCGCCCATATCGCCCGCGTCGATTGAGTAGACCTCGCTGTCCTCTAGGATTTCTAGCACGCACACGTCGTCCACGATCGAGATGTTGTCTTTTTGGAGGTGATAGATGATAAACTCCTCGCCGTCCTCGAAAAACGAGAGCTTGCCCGAGCCGCTTTTAAATATCACGACTTTGATTGATTCTGCGTAGATCGCGGCACTTTTGGCTAGGAGCTCGTGGTTAAATTTAGCAAGCTCGTTTTGATCCAAAACGTCTAAAATATCGGTCTCAAGTAGGCCTAGTCGTGATTTTTTCAAGTTTATCGTTTCTTATGATTATTATTCGGCGATTATTTTATCTTAAATATTTTTAAAGTGTATTAAATTTTGATCAAGCTTCGGGCGATTGCCATGCGGGTTTTGCATATTTGCGCCGCGCTAAAAAGCGAGTGGCAAAATTTGGGCGTCAAATTTAGCCCGTTCTGAGGCTAAATTTTATAAAATAGCTCAAAATTTAAGGACGAAAAATGTTTAACGGACTGATTAGAGAGATCGCGCAGGTTGCGAGCTATTCGCAAAATACCCTGCGACTAAAAGCCGCATACCGCCCAAATTTAGGCGATAGCGTTGCGGTAAACGGCGCGTGCTTGAGCGTGACGCAGCTGCACGCAGACGGCTTTAGCGTGGAGCTTAGCGCTGAGACCAGGGCACACATCGTGACGGAAAACTTGCGCGGACGCGTGCATATCGAGCCTGCGATGCGGCTAGTAGACCGCGTGGACGGACACCTGCTACAAGGCCACGTAGACGCTATCGGCGAGGTAGCGCGCATAGAGCGGCGCGAAAACGGGGTCGATTTTTATATAAATTTACCGGCTGAGGTTATGCCGCTGATGGCAAACAAAGGCAGCATCGCGGTCGAGGGTGTGAGCCTCACTATCAACGAAGTTTTGCCCACAGGCGTGCGCCTAACGATCATCCCGATCACATTTCGCGAGAGTTTGTTCGGCGAGTTTGAGCCTGGGCGCCGCGTAAACGTAGAGAGCGATCTACTCGCACGCTACGTGGCTAGGCAGCTGGAGTTTGGTCGCAGCGCCCAAAGCGGCGGCAAAAACGAGATCAGCTGGGACGAGTCGCAGTATATCGCGAGTCTTTATTAGGTTTGGCGGGTTAAATTTGACGAAAATGAAGCGGGAAATTTTAGACATAGTTTTTGAAAGCGAGCGCGTTATTGTGGGCTTTACGACGCGTTTTGGCGGAGTAAGCGATGGCGCGTACGGGGGGTTAAATTTAGCGGGTCACGTCGGCGACTTGCCCGCAAACGTCGCTAAAAATCGAGAAATCCTAGCCGAGCAAATCGGCATCGCGCCCGACAATCTAAAATTTATGAACCAAATTCACTCAAACCGCGTGGAAATTTTGCGAAATCTTGATGATGAGCTACCGCCTTGCGACGGCGTGATAACCGCACTTAGAGGTATTGCGCTTTGCGTTTTGGTTGCCGACTGCTCGCCCGTTTTGATCGCGGACGAGCGGCGCGGCGTGGTTGCCGCCGTGCATGCGGGCAGGGCGGGCGTGACGGGTAAAATTTGCACGAACGCGGTAAATTTGATGGCGAGCGAGTTTGGCTGCGAGGCGGGCGATCTGCGCGTGTTTGTCGGCGCAAATATCAAGGCGCGAAACTACGAGGTGGGCGAGCTTGATTTGGCCGAGTTTAACCGCTATAAAAATGGCGGCAAATTTGACATGGAGGCAGCCTTGCGGGACGAATTTACCGCGCTTGGCGTAAAGCGAGTCGAGTTTGATCCACGCTGTACGTTTGAGACGCAGGGGCTATTTTCCTACCGCAGAGATGGCGTCACGGGACGATTTTGCGGTTTTGCGGTGAATAAAATTTTGCCGAAATAACCATACACGGCCTAAATTTGGGCGCCGACGAACGCGCAGCCGGGCGAGTTTAGTTAAAATTTCATTTATGTTTATTAAAAAGGGCTAAAATTTAAATCGAAACCTCATAAAAAGGAGTCAGTATGAGAAAAATTTTACTTTGTTTGATTGTTGCGGCGAGCGTGCTTTTGGCGGCACAAACAAGATCCTCAAACGAGATGGCAACCGCCCCTGCGAGCGCGCCTGCAAATTCGGCAAACAAGCAGTTTGAAGACGCGCTAGCGATGTACCGAGTATCGGATTTTAGCGAGGCGGCGAGACTCTTTAATCTAGCGTGCGAGGGCGGACACGCGCGGGCATGCTACGATATGGGCGCTATAATCGCTAGCGGAAAAGTCGCAGCGAAGCAGCCTGGGACGGCGGCTAAATTTTACGAGCGAGCTTGCAAAATGGGCGATAAGCTAGGCTGCTACGCGCTAGCGTATGCGTGCCAGACGGGCGCCGGCGCGGCAAAAGATGAAGCTCGGGCGTACGAGCTCTATAAAAACGCATGCGAGCTGGGCCTAGCCAAAGGCTGCAACGAGGCGGGCTTTATGAGCGAGCGCGGCATGGGCGTAAACGCGGACGTCAAAGCCGCGGTTAAATTTTACGAAAAAGCGTGCAAGATGAAGCTAGAGATCGGCTGTGAAAACGCTAAAATTTTAAAGCGCTAGACTCGGCTAGCGTCATAAATTTAACTCGGTTGCATGTTTTGCGTCTTGCTTTTCGTAAAAATGCGCCCGAGTTTCGCACTAAATCTAAATGCTTTACTCGCCAAGATACGATTGGTCTTCGTAAATTCTTAAAAATTATTCAAATTTTGCTTTTGGCGATTAAGAGAACTATTTGGCGTATAAATTTGCAAAATAAAGCCGTAAATCTAAAATTTAAAAATCTCTCCAAAAATAAATCCAAATTTTAGTCTATTTTTAGCTATAATTTGACATCGAATATCAAAAATAACCGAAAGGAAAAGCATGAAAACACGTAAAATTTTTGCCGCTGCGATACTTGCGGGAGTCGTTTGTTCGGCGCAGGCACATATGTTTTGGGTGGACGGGGCAAACGACGAAAAGACGGGTAAATTCGTCGCAAAAATAGGTTATAGCGACGATTTTCCAAACTATGAGCCTATAATGCAAGAGCGCGTCCATCTTTTTGCGCCCGTTACCCTGACCCATAAAGACGGACGGAAAAAAGAGCTAGCGCAAAGCGACGAAAACTACCGCTACGAGGGCGAAAAGCTGGGCAAAGGCACCTATATCCTGCTTGCGCGGCAAAATCCGATGTATTCGCTAAAAAAGCGCAGCGACGG